>NZ_CBRA020000164.1:0-17659 GCF_000469945.2 Paenibacillus sp. P22
AGCTTGACGTTCTCGCGCTCCAGCACGCCGGCGCGGGCGAGCTCGACCGCCATGTTGAGGCCGGTCTGGCCGCCGAGCGTCGGCAGCAGTCCGTCGGGACGCTCCTGGCGGATGATCTGGGACACGAAGTCCAGCGTGATCGGCTCGATGTACACCTTGTCGGCCATGTTCGTGTCGGTCATGATCGTGGCCGGGTTGCTGTTGATCAGCACGACCTCGTAGCCTTCTTCCTTCAGCGCCTGGCAGGCCTGGGTTCCGGCGTAGTCGAACTCGGCGGCCTGGCCGATGACGATCGGGCCGGAGCCGATGACGAGGATTTTTTTGAGCAGATTATTTCTGGGCATACAGCAGCTCTCCTTTGGACGCATCCGACAGCTGGGCTTGGCGCGGTCTGGACGGGTTGTTGCGGCGGTGGGTGCGGATCATCTCCAGGAACTCGTCGAACAGATAGCTGGAATCGAACGGCCCTGGAGCCGCCTCGGGATGGTATTGGACCGAGAAAGCCGGATATTCGTTATGCTTCAGGCCTTCAATCGTCTTGTCGTTGTTGTTGATATGGGTCACGGTCAGCTGCGTGCCGGCGATCGACGCCTCGGGCACGGTGTAGCCGTGGTTCTGGCTCGTAATGTAGCAGCGGCCGGTGGCCAATTCCTTGACGGGATGGTTGCCGCCGCGATGGCCGAATTTCAGCTTCTCGGTATCCGCGCCGCAGGCGAGGGCGAACAGCTGATGGCCGAGGCAGATGCCGAAGATCGGGTACTCGCCGAGCAGCTGCTTCACCGTCTCCACCGCGTAAGGAACGTCCTGCGGATCCCCAGGGCCGTTGGACAGCTGGATGCCGTCCGGATTCAGGCGGCGGATCGTCTCCGCGGACGTGTCATGCGGCACGACGACGACGTCGCAGCCGCGCTTGGTCAGCTCGCGCAGGATGCCGCTCTTGGCGCCAAAGTCCATGAGCACGATTCGCTCGCCGAAGCCGGGGCTCGTGAACACCTGCTTCGTCGACGTGCGGGCGACCTGATCGGTCATCAGGGATGCGCCGGTCAGCTGCTCGACGATCGCCTCGACGCGCTCATTGCCCGTCGTGATCATGCCCTTCATCGTGCCGAAGTGGCGCAGCTTGCGGGTGAGCATCCGGGTGTCGATCTCGCTGATCGCCGGGATGCCGTGCTCCTTGAGCAGCCGGTCGAGGGATACCTGGGCGCGCCAGTTGCTCGGCACCGGCTCGTGGCGGCGAACCGCAAAGCCGTGGATGAACGGAGCGACCGTCTCGAAGTCGTCGCGGGTGATGCCGTAGTTGCCGATGAGCGGGTACGTCATCGTGACGATTTGGCCGCAATAGGACGGATCGGAGAGAACCTCCTGGTAGCCTGTGATGCCTGTATTGAAAACAACCTCGCCGGGTTTGGATGTCTCGGCGCCGAACGACTGGCCCGCAAATACGGTTCCGTCCTCAAGTATCAGTCTAGCTTGCATCCGTATCACTCCTTAAGCTGTATGGTTGGACCAGACGACGCTGCCGCCCACGACGGTGGCGACAGGCCAACCGTGAAGCTTCCAGCCGCCGAACGGCGTGTTATGGGATTTGGAATGGAATTTCTCGGGCTCGACGGCAAGCTCGCTCTCCAGATCGAGAACGGCGATGTCGGCCGGCGCTCCCGCTTCCAGGCGGCCGCTGTCGAGGCCGAACACGGAGGCCGGAATCTCGGTCATGCGGCGGAGCAGGAAGCCGAGCGTCCATTTGCCGGTGCGGACGAAGGTCGTGTACAGCAGCGGGAAGGCCGTCTCGAAGCCGACGATGCCGAACGGCGCGAGCTGCATGCCGCGGGCTTTCTCCTCCTCGGCATGAGGAGCGTGATCGGTGACGATCATGTCGATCGTGCCGTCCTCCAGCCCTTGCAGCACAGCCTCCACGTCGCGCGGCGTACGCAGCGGCGGGTTCATCTTCCAGTTGGAATCCATGCCCGGGATGTCCTCGTCGCTCAGCACCAGATGATGCGGGCATACTTCCGCCGTCACCTTGACACCGACCGACTTGGCCAGACGGATCAGCCGGACCGACTGCTCCGTGCTGACATGACACACATGGTAGTGGACGCCGGTCGCCTCGGCGAGCAGCACGTCGCGGCCGACATGGATCGCTTCCGATTCGTTCGGAATGCCCTTGATGCCGTTGTCGTGGGCGAATTTGCCCTCGGATACGTACAGCCCTTCGACGAGGCTGTCATCCTCGCAGTGCGCGATGATCGGCATGCCGATCGACTCCGCCAGAGCCATCGCGTCCTTCATCATCCCGGCGCGCTGCACGCCGACGCCGTCATCCGTGAAGCCGATCGCGCCGGCTTCCTTGAGCGCCGCGAAGTCGGTCAGCTCTCTTCCCAGCTGGTTTTTGGAGATCGCCGCGTATGGCAGCACCTTGACGCCGTTGCCTTCCGTGCGCGCCTTGTCCAGCACGTAGCGGACCGTCTCCGGCGTGTCGATGGCAGGCCTCGTGTTCGGCATGCAGGCGATCGTCGTGAAGCCGCCGGCCGCCGCGGAGCGCGTGCCCGTGGCGATATCTTCCTTATGCGTGAAGCCCGGGTCGCGCAGATGGACGTGCATGTCGATGAAGCCTGCCGACACCAGCTTGCCCGAAGCGTCCAGCACCTCGTCCGAGGCGGCTGCCGGAGCTTCTCCTCCGACGATCTCCGCGATGACGCCGTTCTCGATGCGGATATGCTTCTTCTCCAGCTCCCCGGCCGCGTCGTTCCAGACCAGGCCGTTCACTACCCATTTGATGGATGCCATGTATGTGTTCAATCTCCTCTCGTGAGTCCCGTTAACCTCTGAGTGCCCGTTCGATGACCGCCATCCGCACCGGAACCCCGTTCTGCATCTGGGGGAAAATCCTCGACTGCGGATGCTCGACCAGATCGCCGTCGATCTCCACGTCCCGGTTGACCGGAGCCGGATGCATGATGATGGCGTGAGGCGCGATCCGCGCCGCCCGCTCGACCGTCAGGCCGTACTGCTGCCGGTACTCCTCCGCCGACTTGATCATCCCGTCCTCATGCCGCTCCAGCTGCACGCGCAGCATCATGACGACATCCGCCCGGATCGCTTCCTCGATGCCGATGTAGGGTGCGTCCAGCTCGCCGGCCCTCATGTTGCCGGGGGCGGCAGAAGCTGACCTTGGCGCCCATCTCCCGCAGGCCGATCAGGTTCGATCTGGCGACGCGGCTGTGCTTGATGTCCCCGATGATCGAAACGCTCAGTCCGCTCAGGCTGCCGAACTGCTGGCGCATCGTGTACATGTCCAGCAGCGCTTGCGTGGGATGCTCGTTGTTGCCGTCGCCGGCATTGATGAGAGGCACCTTGATCCGCTCCGCAAGCTCCTGCAGCACGCCGGCCGGCTTCAGCCGGATGACGCCCGCATCGATGCCCATCGACTCCAGCGTCCTTACCGTGTCGTAGATGGATTCGCCCTTCTGCACGCTCGATACCGCAGCGGAGAAGTTCAGCACCTCGGCGCCGAGGCGCTTCTCTGCCACTTCAAAGCTGAATCGCGTGCGGGTGCTGTTCTCGAAGAACATATTCGCCACGAAGCGCCCTGCCAGCGCATCGCCGACCTTCACGCTCTGCTGCTCCCAGTAGGCCGCCCTCGACAGGATGGACTCGATCTCTTCCCGGCCCATCCCCTTCAGCCCGAGCAGGCTTCTCTGCATCAGCTGTATTGCCGTCATATCCGCTCATCCTCCTTGATGAATGATTGTCACGATGTCTTCCCCGTCCACTTCAGTCAGCGCTACGCGGATGTTCTCTTCCTTGGAGGTTGGCACGTTCTTGCCTACATAATCGGGACGGATCGGCAGCTCCCGGTGTCCGCGGTCCACGAGCACGGCAAGCTGGATCGACTGCGGCCGGCCCTGATCCATCAAGGCGTCCATCGCCGCGCGGATCGTGCGTCCGGTGTACAGGACGTCATCGAACAGGATGACACGCTTGTCGTGGATCAGAAGCGCGTTGCCGGCTCCGTCTGTCGTCGTGAAGCGGATCGTCTCTCCCTCGACGCGCCGGTCATCCCGGTATCCCGTAATGTCGAGCTCGCCGCAAGCAACCGGCGTGCCTTCGATTTCGCGGATCTGTTCGGCGATCCTGCGCGCCAGGTAGACGCCGCGGGTGCGGATGCCGATCAGCACGCAGTTCTCGATGCCCTTGTTCTTTTCGACGATTTCGTGGGAAATCCGGGTGAGTCCACGGCGGATGGCCGTGTCGTCCATGATGGCTCGTTTCTCGTTCAGAATCATGGGGCTGCTGCTCCTTCCGGCCGGTTGGGACCGGTCCGATTCGTTAGGCTTATCCTCTGTCAGCGGGACAAAAAAAACTCTCCTTGCCGGGTACATCAGCAAGGAGAGAGTTTTAGAAGCCGCGCAGGGAGAAGAGGGCATGATCGGCCGCGCGGCAGGACAAGCCAGGGGCATGGCCATGCAGGGCCGCGCACCTCGCTTCGTCCCGGCCGCTCGCGCCGGATGCCGATGTGATCTTCTTCCTGACAGCGGCTGCTGTTCACGCTACCTTGCCAGCCTCTCTGGACTGAGTTAAAGGTACTGCCGTTATCGGTACTGATTATCCCATGCGCCAGCGAGGAAGTCAACCGCTAAAAACGATATTTTTGCATAAAAATACCCCATTGTGTATAAATACAACGGGGTTTTCCGGTCTTTGGGATATTATAGGCTGAGATTGCGGATGCGCTCAACCGCTTTTTCCGTGTTCTCGCGGCTGCCGAACGCTGTCAGGCGGAAGTAGCCTTGACCGCTCTGGCCGAAGCCGACGCCCGGCGTGCCGACGATGTTCGCTTCCGACAGCAGCTTGTCGAAGAACGCCCAGGAATCCATGCCCTTAGGCGTTTTCAGCCAAATGTACGGAGCGTTGACGCCGCCGAACACTTCAAGGCCGAGCGAGGCCAGACCGTCGCGGATGATGCGGGCATTCGTCATGTAATAATCGACGAGGCCGGAGATCTGCTCCTTGCCTTCAGCGGAGTAGATCGCTTCCGCGCCGCGCTGGGTCACGTAGGAGACGCCGTTGAATTTGGTCGTGTGGCGGCGGTTCCACAGGTCGTTGACGACGACTTCGCTGCCGTCCTTGTCAAAGCCCTTGAGCTCGCGCGGCACGACGGTGTAGGCGCAGCGGATTCCCGTGAAGCCGGCCGTTTTGGAGAAGCTGCGGAACTCGATGGCGACTTCGCGCGCGCCCTCGACTTCATAGATGCTGTGCGGAACGTCTGCTTCGGTAATGAAAGCCTCGTACGCCGAGTCGAACAGGATGAGGCAGTTGTTCTCGCGCGCATAGTCGACCCATACCTTGAGCTCGTCCTTCGTCAGCGTCATGCCGGTCGGGTTGTTCGGGTAGCACAGATAGATCAGGTCCACCTTGCGGTCCGGCAGGGAAGGCTTGAAGTCGTTCTCCGCCGTGCAGTCCAGGTAGACGATGTTCTCGTAGCGGCCGATTCCGCTGTCGAACAGGCCGGAGCGGCCCGCCATGACGTTCGTGTCGACGTACACAGGGTACACAGGATCCTGAACGGCTACGATGCTGTCCGTGCTGAAGATTTCCTGGATGTTGCCGACATCGCATTTGGAGCCGTCGCTGACGAATACTTCATTGGACTTGATATCCACGCCGCGCGCCTTGTAGTCGTTCTCGATGATGGCGTTCACGAGGAAATCATAGCCCTGCTCAGGGCCGTAGCCGCGGAAGGTGCCCGGAACAGCCAGCTCGTCGACGGCAGCGTGCATCGCCTTGGTGACGGCCTCCGGGAGCCCGCGGGTCACGTCGCCGATGCCGAGGCTGATGATCTCCGCCTGCGGATTGTCCTGGATGAACTTCGTGCGGCGCTTGGCAATTTCCGAGAACAGGTAGCTGCCCTGCAGATTGAGGAAGTTGGAGTTGATTTGAGTCATGGAATGGAATCACCTTTCGTCCTGTATGATAGGCCCCGGTCGAAGGTCGCGATGCCGCTCGTCCGGCTGCCGGCTACAATCCAGCATAGCTCAGCGTGGAAGTGGTTTTAATAGAGCATTTCGAGAAATGTTTGCATTAATTGCCTCTCGCCCGGCACAGATTGCTGCGCAATTGACTTCATCCCGGCAGGGAAAAATCAACGGTTTCTCAGGCTGTGCAGCACATGCTGCATATCGTCGGGAATCGGCGCTTCGAACTGCAGCCGCTCTCCCGTACGGGGATGCGTGAATCCGAGCACAGCGGCATGGAGCGCCTGGCCGGCCAGAGCGACTGTTTTTGCGCGTCCGTATACCGGGTCTCCCGCCAGCGGATGCCCGATATATTTGAGATGGACGCGGATTTGATGCGTGCGGCCGGTCTCCAGCTGAAGCTCCAGCAGCGTATAGTCGCCGAGCCGCTCGATCACGTTGAAGTGCGTCACGGCGTGCTTGCTGCCTTTTGTCGTGACGGTGAACATTTTGCGGTCCTTGTCGTCGCGTCCGATCGGAGCGTCGATGGTGCCGATGTCGTGATGCATGTTCTCATGCACCAGGGCGATGTACTTGCGGGTGACGCTGTGATCCTTGAGCTGCGCCGCCAGCGACAGATGGGCAAGGTCGTTTTTGGCCGCCATGAGCAGGCCGGACGTATCCTTGTCGATGCGGTGGACGATTCCGGGGCGCAGCATGCCGTTGATGCCCGACAGATCCTTGCAATGGAACATCAGCGCATTGACGACCGTGCCGGACGAATGGCCGGGAGCCGGATGCACGACCATGCCGCGAGGCTTGTTGATGACGATGACGTCTCCGTCCTCGTAGACAATGTCCAAAGGAATATCCTCCGGCACGATTTCAGCGGCCTGAGGCTCGGGTACGGCAACCTGCAGCAGATCGCCTTCGGAGAGCTTGTAGTTGGCTTTCGCAGGGCGCCCGCCTACGAGAGCAGCCCCCGAGGCGATCCATTCCTGCACCTGCGTGCGGGAAACGGAAGGGTCGTTCACCTTGTCCGTAATGAACTTGTCGAGACGCGTCTTGGCGTCCTCGGCTGCGACCGTCCATTCCAGGACAGGCTCGGCCCCATGCTCCTCGTCGAGGCCGGAGACGCTTGGGTTGATAGTGGTTTCTTCATTCATGCGTGATTCAGTCCTTACTTCATTGTTGGTAGTCGCCGATTAAGCGCCGCTCGTGCTGTCGCTTGCGCCGGGCTGATCCGCTTCCGGAGAAGCGGCATTGCGCCGCTCGCCGAGGAAGGTATCGAGAATGATGAGCCCGACTCCGATCGTGATGGCCGTATCCGCCAGGTTGAATACCGGGAACGAATAGGAGCCGAAGTTGAAGGAGAGGAAATCGACGACATGTCCGTACAGGAGACGGTCGATGAAGTTGCCCAGAGCTCCTCCGAGCACGAGTCCGAGCGCCGTCAGCAGCAGCGTCCGCCCCGATTTCCGGCTTTGGTGGATGTACCACATGATGCCTGCCGCCACGGCGAGCGTGATCAGCAGGAAGAAGGCGCGCTTGCCCTCCAGAATGCTGAAGGCCGCCCCCGTATTGCGGATGGATGTGATGACAAAAAAATTCCCGATTACTTTAAGCTGCTCGTACAGCTCGAGCCGGCTGGAAATGACCCATTTGCTGAGCTGGTCCAAAACGATGACGACGAGCGCCAACCAATATGAATACCCTTTGAGCCTCAAGCGATTCCCTCCTCATCCGTCCCATTGTAGCATATCGCTTCAGCAAGGAGCCACCGCGGAGGCGGCCGTGCCGTTTCCATAGAAGCCCATCTCTAATCGAGACGATAATCGACCACACTAGTATCGATATATCTGTGAAAGGTGTGTGTCAAACGATGCCTCATTCCGACTCGTTTCTTGCCCGCATGCGCGGGCGGCTGATCCAAGAAAAACAGGAGCTGGAACTGCTGCGCAAGGAAACCCAGCATGACGGCCTGCTCAATTCCCTCCGGGACGAGACGGGCGAGCTGTCCACGATCGACAACCATCCGGGAGATATCGGCACGGAAATGTTCGAGCGCGAGAAGGATCTCATGCTCCAGGACAAGCAGGACATGCAGCTGGTCCGGGTCGAATCCGCGCTTGCCGCGATGGAGGACGGCTCGTATGGAACCTGCATCCAGTGCGGCGCCGATATTCCCACGGAGCGTCTTGAAGCGCTGCCCGATACCCGCTACTGCATCGATCATGCGCCGCGCGATCATGTGTCGCACAGCCGTTCCGACGCCTTGTCCCTGCTGCCGATGCCCTTCGGCCAGTCCGACAAGGACGACGACGCGTACAACGGCTTCGACGGCGAGGACGCCTGGCAGATCGTCGAGCGCTGGGGCAATGCCGACTCCCCAGCCATGGCCGAGATTCCAGGAGACAGCTACGACAACGTGGGCAGTGAGGCCGGCGAGAACGACGGGTACGTGGAGCCTTTGGAGAGCTTCCTCGCTACCGATATTACCGGCACGCATGTCTCTGTTGTCCGGAATCGGGAGTACAAGCAGTACATGGAGCAAGGAGAAGGCGAGGAGCTCGGAGAGGAAGAGTAGTCGGAAGGCTGCGAAGCCTGCAGCCCTTCGCCGCCGCCTGCCGCAGCTCCGTCCGATTCGACAGGCCGAAACCGCCTGAACTTCTGCCTCATTGGAATGATTCCGGTCCGTTCCTCCTTCGACGAATGAACGCTTGAATGTTATTGATAGCCGTTTTTGCCCTCCAGCTGGATCTGAACGATTCGGACAATATCCGCGATGTAGTCGCCGATAATGGGAAGATTCAGCTGGCCGAGGGCTTGAAGGATGTACAATATCGTTGCGGCAAATACGGTCAGCCCGATCGCGTACCCGACCCCTCTGGAGATGCCGGCGACGACGTTGCGCCATATGAGCGACAGCGGCCGATTGAGCAGATCCACGTATCCGGCCATTTGAGAGCGTTCCAGATCCATTGCGATCTTCTCCAGCCGATCCTCGAGCCGGCTGCTTTTTTCGAGCTCAGCCCGTTCTTCCCTGCGCTTGTCTTCGCCCATGCCCCGCCTCCGTTCGTTTTCCTGGACGTCCTCTCTTCTTCCGGCTGCTTTGCTTTCTCGACGCGAAAAAGAGGCTTGGACTTTCGTCCGTTCGACCTCTAGTATGTCCGATTGGAGTCTGGAGGATTCTTCCTCTTCCCAAGCCGAATGCAGCCGAGCAGGCAGACAAGAAACCCCCTGAAGGGATTCCTTCAGGGGGTCGGCTTTGGCTGGCGCCGTGGAGCAGCCGGAACTCATTCCGCTGCCGGCCTGGACCGAACCGTTCAGCGGATGAGCAGGCCGAACTCGCGTTCTCCGAAAGCGACTCTTTCCATGCCTTCGGCGCTATCAAACGAGACGCTGCTCAGCAGGACGCTGTCCTGCAGCAGGCTGTCGAATGCCTGGAGAGCAGCCGTCAGCTCCGCATCGGCATCAAGCACGAGATCGACGCGCTTCTCGATCGGCAGATCGAGCTTCTTGCGCGTGTCCTGCACGGCGCGGATGACTTCCCGCACCCAGCCCTCCTGCTCCAGCTCCGGCGTGATGTCCGTATTGAGCGCGACCGTGAGGCCGCCGCCCGATGCGGACGCGAAGCCCGGCTTCGCCTGCTTCTCCACGAGCAGCTCGTCTAGAGCGACCGGAACGTCCTCGCCGTCAGGCGTCGTGAAGACGAAGCTCCCTCCTTGAACGATCGCGCGGGCCGTATCGGCATCGAGAGCTTTCAGATGAGCCTGGATCGGCCCGACGTTCTTGCCGAATTTCTTGCCCGCCACCTTGAGGTTGAGCTTCAGCGCGAAGTCGACGAAGCCGCTGTCGGAATGCTCCACCGTAATGCCCTTCACATTGATCTCATCCTTGATGATGTGTTCGTATTCGGCAAGCTCGAAGTCGCCGCTCAGAGAAACGATCAGCTCGGACAGCGGCTGGCGGGTTTTGATGCCCGTCTCGTTGCGCACGTTGCGGGCCAGCTCGACGATCTGGCGGGCCGTCTCCATGTCGCGCTCAAGCGCTTCGTCGATGGCGGCATCGTCGACGACCGGATAGTCGGCGAGATGGACGCTGCCCTTTCCGCCCAGATTTCCATATACGTCCTCGGCAAGCAGCGGCGCGTAAGGAGCGATCAGCTTCGACAGCGTCAGCAGCACATGCCGCAGCGTGCGGTAGGCGTCCAGCTTGTCGCCGGTCAGGCCGCTGCCCCAGAAGCGGTCGCGCGAGCGGCGGATGTACCAGTTGCTCATCTCGTCGACGAAGGCCTCGATGGCCTTGGCGGAATTGAGGAAATCCCAGCCTTCCAGCCCTTTGACGACGTCGCGCACGAGCGAGTTGAGACGGGAGACGATCCAGCGGTCCAGCTTCGCCTCGGAAGCCTGATGCGGATCGGAAGCGGGGTCGTACCCGTCGATGTCCGCATACAGAGCGAAGAACGCATGCGTGTTGACGATCGTATCAATGACCTTCGACTTGGCTTCTCCGACAATGCCGCGCGAGAACTTCTTGCTGTTCCATGGAGCGCTGTCGGCCAGCAATGCCCAGCGGAACGCATCGGTGCCGTACTCGTTGATGATTTCCCACGGGTCGATGACGTTGCCTTTGGACTTCGACATTTTCTGGCCGCTCTCGTCGAGCACATGGCCCGTAGAGATGACGGCCTTGTAAGGGGCGCGTCCGTTATACAGCGTCGAGACGGCCAGCAGGCTGAAGAACCAGCCGCGCGTCTGGTCGATGCCCTCGCAGATGATGTCCGCCGGATACTGCTCGGCGAAGCGGCCTTCGTTCTCGAACGGATAATGCTGCTGGGCGAACGGCATGGAGCCGCTGTCGAACCAGACGTCGATGACTTCAGGCGTGCGGGTCATGACCGCCCCCTCCGCGAACGGACTGTGCAGCTTCACTTCGTCGACATACGGCTTGTGAGGCTCAAAGTCCTCCGGCAGCTCCGTCGTCGCGCGCGCCCGCAGGTCGGCGAGGCTGGACGGCGCGTATTCCTTGCCGGTCGCTTCGCAGATCCAGACGTTGAGCGGCGTTCCCCAGTAGCGGTTGCGGCTGATGTTCCAGTCGACGAGATCCTCGAGGAATTTGCCGAAGCGGCCCTCGCGGATATGGCCCGGATACCAGTCCACGCCGTTGTTGTTGGCGATGAGCTGATCCTTGACGGCCGTCGTCTCGATGAACCAGCTTTCCGTGGCGTAGTACAGCAGCGGCGATTTGCAGCGCCAGCAGAACGGATAGCTGTGCTCGTACTTCTCTTTGGAGAAGAGCAGTCCCTTCTCGCTCAGCTTGCGCACGATCTCGATGTCGACCTCTCCGTCCTTGACGAAGCGGCCGGCCCAGTCCGTCACCTCGTCGACGTAACGGCCCTGCGAGTTGACGACGGCCAGCAGGCCGATGCCGTTTTTGCGGGCGGCCTTGTAGTCGTCGTCGCCATGTGCGGGCGCGATGTGGACCATGCCCGTGCCGCTCGTGTCGCTGACGAAGTCCGCGCCGATGACGACATGGCCGTTCTCGATCGGGACATAATTGAACGGCGCTTCATACGGAAGTCCGACCAGCTCGGAGCCCTTCACGCTGCCGACGATTTCCGGCTTGTCATCCCCCTTGAACACGCTCTCCACGAGGCTCTCGGCGACGAAGTACACCTCGCCGTCCCGCTTCACCTTGGAGTAGGTCAGCTCCGGATTGACGGCGATGGCCGTGTTCGCAGGAAGCGTCCATGGGGTCGTCGTCCATGCGAGCAGATGGCCTTCCCCATTTTTCAGCGGGAACTTGACGGTCGCGCTGAGATCCTTGACATCCTCGTAGCCTTGCGCCACTTCATGCGAGCTGAGAGTCGTCTGGCAGCATGGGCAGTACGGGCTGACGCGGTGGCCGCGATACAGCAGACCTTTGCCATGGATGGTGGACAGGATATGCCATACGCTCTCGATGTAGCTGTTCTTCAGCGTGATGTACGGATCGTCCATATCCGTCCAATAGCCGATCGCTTCCGTCAGCTCGCGCCATTGGCGCTCGTATTCGAACACGCTGTCCTTGCATTTCTGGACAAAGGCCTCGACGCCGTAGTTCTCGATCTCCTGCTTGCCGGAAATGCCGAGCTGCTTCTCCACGCCCAGCTCGACCGGCAGGCCATGCGTATCCCAGCCCGCTTTGCGGATGACGCGGTAGCCCGACATCGTCTTGTAGCGGCCGATGAAGTCCTTGATGACGCGGCCCAGCACGTGGCCGATGTGGGGAGCCCCGTTTGCTGTTGGCGGCCCTTCATAAAAGACGAAGTTCGGCTTGCCCTCCCGGTTTTCGATCGAGGCCTTGAACGTCCCTTCCTCTCTCCATCTCGCCAGCACCCGCTCCTCGCGGCTTCTCGCCTTTTCCTTGACATCCACTCTCTGCATACTTGACACGCCCTTCTCTTGAGAAAATAAAAAAGCCCGCCCCTGTGTAAAGGGGCGAGCATGACTCGCGATACCACCCTAATCGCCCTGTCGCCGTGGAAACAGGTCCCTGATTGGACCGTGCTTCGCCTCAGCATAGGCATCTCAGCAGCGGATGCATATCTGCCATCCGCGTTCCCTATAACGTGGGACTGCCGGCGGGGCTTACTCGGCACGAAGCGCACAAGGCTCCGGGCTGTTCGGCTCCGCTTCTCGGAGAGGATGTTCGGCTGAAGTTCGAACGCCGGCTTGCAGCAGGATGCCGGCTCTCTGGGGAACGACCGTTCAGCGTACTCGTTCTCGTCGACGAAATTGACTGTTATCCATCATGTCGCGATAAGGACCTGCAGGTCCATTATCGTCGCCAAAATCTATTTCTATACTACATACAGCAGTCCCTGTGTGTCAACCGCCGCTCTAATAGTTCGAGCCTTCCAGAGACAGGCTGCTCGAGGCGTTCTCCAGCTTGTCCCAGCCGTCCTGGGCGAGCAGCTCGAGCTGCGCCTCGACCAGCGTCCGGAAGCGGGTCCGGTAAATTGAAGCCTGTTTCTTGAGCTCCTCCACTTCCAGCGACACCTTGCGGGATTTCATCATGGAGTCGTTGACGATGCGGTCGGCATTCTTCTCCGCTTCCTTGATGATCAGCTGCGCTTCCTTCTTGGCGTTGCCCCTCACCTCGTCCGCCGCCTCCTGGGCGACGATGATCGTCTTGCTCAGCGTCTCCTCGATATTGGCGAAGTGGTTGAGCTTCTCCTGCAGGTTCAGGATCTGGTTCTGAAGATCCTTGTTCTCGCGGATGAGCGCCTCGTAGTCCTTGATGACCTGGTCCAGGAATTCATTGACCTCATCCTCGTCGTAGCCGCGAAGTCTTCTTCCGAATTCCTTGTTATGTATGTCCAATGGCGTCAGCGGCATTGGGGCACCTCCTGTTGGGTTTGTTCTCGTCGTAAGCCGATCGTTGGTGATATCCCAATTCGACAGTTCCGGGCAAATTCCTGCAAATTTCTGATCCACGCCAAAAATATCCGTCCTCCCTATATCGGTCGGGACGGCGGCATTTTTTGCTGTCCATATAAGGATGGCTCCATGCAGCGCATGGAGCCGAGCCGTCCTAGCTCCCGGGGAGCCGGTTTCAGATGAATTTGCCTGCCTTGACGCGTATCCGGCCTTTCTTGGTCATCCCGTCGACCTCCAGCAGCTTGAACCTGCCGAGTCCCTTGATGGACACGACATCTCCTTCGCGAAGCTGCTTCGAAGGATCCTCCTCGCCCTTCCAGTTGACCCGGCAGCGCCCGGCCCGGATCGGCTCGACGATCTTCGCCCGGCTGATCCGATAGACGTCGCTGCAGATGCCGTCCAGCCGCATGGACGCGACCGTGAAGCTCATCTCTTCCATCCGGCTGACGACCGGGCGCAGCTCCGACAGCGGCTTGACCGCCGTCAGCACGCTGAGCTTGTGGACCTGGCGGAAATGCACGTTCAGGAAGCCGGCGATCTCGTCCGCGACAAGCAGCTGGGCTCCATCCGGACCGACATGGATGTCTCCGATGCGGTCGCGCTTGATTCCGAGCCCCAGGACGGCTCCCAAGTAGTCGCCGTGATCCAGCTCCAGATGGCCGCCGGATACAGCTTGCACTTCAAGGACGGATATGCCCGTATCCTCGCCCTCCAAATAACGATACGAGGGAGCAATCAGCGCCCGCCTGCGCTCCGCTCCCTCGTATCCTCCATCCAATCGAACGCCGACGTCGGGCTCCCGATTCGCGAGCGACATCAGAATCGATGCCTGCCGGGGATCGAGGAAATCCGTCCGCTTCAGCTCGTGAAGCTGGGCCGAGCGTCCGATCCACTCCAGGGCGCGGTCGACGAAAGGCCGCTCCTCCGGATGAAAATGCTCATAAAGGCCGTCTGCCACTGGGCTGCCTTAGGAGAAGAAGAAGCCCAGCACGCCGATGATGCCTTGCGCGACAAAGCGCAGAGCGATCAGGGCGACGATCGGGCTGATGTCCAGCATGCCGCCGATCGGCGGGATGAAGCGGCGGAAGATGCTGAGATAAGGCTCGACGATCTTGCCGAGGAACTGGCCGATGAAGCTCTCGCGGGCGTTGGGCAGCCATGAAAGCAGAATGTATCCGAAAATCATAAAGTAGTAAATCGATTCCAGGGTGTGGACGATCTCTTTGACTTGCTCCAAGCCAAGGTCACCTCATTTTTCTGTAGTCTTCGTCAGCAAGCATTTCGGTTATGGTGCCCTGAACATCGACAGAATCCGGCGTGCAGAGAAAAATATTCGGGCCGAGCTTGGAAATGCTTCCGTTCAGCGCATATACGGTGCCGCTGAGGAAGTCGACGATCCGCACGGCCAGATCCGTCCGGACGCGCTGCAGGTTCACGATGACGGAACGCCGGTTGCGCAGATGGTCGGCGATCTCCTGCGCCTCGTCATAGGAACGGGGTTCGTTCAGCACGACGCGCATGTTCTTCTGCGAATGGATGCTGACGATATTGCTGCCTTTGGTTGGTTTACGCATTTCGGATGCCGAGGTTTCAACTTCGTGATCCTCATGCTGATGGACGGGCTCGCGCTCGATGATCTCTTCTTCGTCCTGCAAGCCGAAATAGTTCATGAACCGGTTAAGCACCTTCATACCAGCTCCTCCTCTTTGCCTACGAGAATGGTTCCAAGCCGCACCCATGTCGCGCCTTCCTCAACCGCTGCCTCGAAGTCGCCCGACATTCCCATCGAGAGCTCCGTCAGCGGCTCCGCGAACCAGCTCTCGCGGTTGGCCAGCTCCATCAGCTCCCGCAATCCGCGGAAGACCGGACGCGCTGCCTCGGAATCCTCGTCGTGAGGCGCCATCGTCATGAGGCCGATCGGCTTCACGCCAGGATAGGCCGCAAGACCCGAGGCGAGATCCCGGAGCTGCTCCGGGGCGATGCCGTGCTTGGAATGTTCCGCGGATACATTGACTTGAATGAAGCATGGGACCACGATGCCGAGGCTCCTGGCCTTCTTGTCGATTGCATCCGCCAGGGAAAGCCTGTCCAGCGAATGGATGTATGTAAACTTGCCTATGACGTCCTTCACCTTGTTCGTCTGCAGCGAACCGATAAAATGCCAGACGGGAGCTTCTCCCGCTCCGCAGGAGCCTTCCGGAAACGCCTCCCACTTGTCCTTGGCGTCCTGCCAGCGGTTCTCGCCGAGATGGACGCAGCCGCTGTCCAGCGCTTCCCTGGTCCTCCCGAGCGATACATACTTCGTCACCGCGATGACGTTCACTTCCTCCGGGCTGCGCCCGCTCCGGGCGCAAGCCTCCGCGATCCTTCTATCCACTTCCGCCTTCCGCTCTGACAGCGACAAAAGCGTCACCTGCTTTCCATGCCGATCCAGCTTGCCATCCGCCCCGTGCCGCCGCCTTCCATCCGATGGGAGAAGAACAAATCCATGCGGCAGCCGGTGCACCACTGCGTAACTTCTATATTCGACGGCATAATTCCTGCTTTTATCATAATCTGTCGGTTGAGCTCTTTCAAGTTCAGCCGGCCGTGGCCCGGCGTCTCGCCGTGAATGACCGGGTCGGCTGAAGCGATTCCAGCTTCGGCAAGCTCGCCGAGCAGCGGGCGGACGCGCCCCAGGACGGCTTCGTCGACCTCGTAGCAGCATGCTCCGATCGACGGTCCGACAGCTCCGCGGATGTCGGCAGGCTTGCTCCCGTACCGGCTGCCCATCGCTTCGACGGTCGCGCGGGCGATTCCCCCTACGGTTCCCTTCCAGCCCGCATGGGCAAGCGCCACCGCTCCTCTGGACGGGTCCCAGAAGTACAAGGGCACGCAGTCGGCGTAAAAGGAAACGAGCAGAACGCCCGGCTCATCCGTCATCAGCGCGTCCGTATCCGGGACGGCCGTCGCGCGCGAATCGCGTCCGCGCCCGGCATCGCCGCGGCTGATGGCCTGGACGGCGCAGCCATGCACCTGCTCTCCGCAGGTGAAGGACTCATAGGGCCAGCCAAGCGCATCGGCCAGCCGCATGCGGTTCGTCCGGACAGACGCGTCGTCGTCCCCGACATGCAGCCCCATATTCAGGGAAGCCCAAGGCTCCCGGCTGACGCCGCCCTGCCGTCCGGTGAAGCCGGCCGTAACGCTGCCGCCGCCGGTCCATGATTCCAATAAAAAAAGCGAAGCTTCCTTCGCCGGGTTCCCGTTATCGCGCGGAACGAATGCCTCCATTTTGCCATCACCTCCAGCCTAGTGTACCATGGCCGGCGCGGAGCGGGGAAGGCGGGGCGGCTCCGCCGCGGCTTTTTCTGGCGGCTGTTCGCCAACAGGTTTTCCTCGCGGCTGTTCGCTACAGCTTCTCCTGGATGTCGTCATCCTCCAGATACGCCTTGACCCCGCCGGCGTTCTCCATCCGGACGAGCACGACGTCGGCGCCGATCTTGACGATGTTGCGCCACGGAATGATGAGATCCGCCCCGCTCCCGAACATGCCGAAGAAACGCGTGAAATTAGGCACGACGATGGAATCGATGCGCCCCTGCCTCAGATCGATTTCCATGTCGCTGATTTGGCCGAGCTTTTTGCCGTCGACGATATTGATGACGTCCTTGGTTTGGAATTCGGATATTTTCATGAGCATGCGCGCCGCACTTCCCGTCCTGGAGGTCTAGTGCTCCCAGTATATGACGGAAGGCGGCCGATCAGCCCAAGCCCGCATGAAAAAGGCGCCCGAAGGCGCCTGGAGTTCGTCATGGAGCCTGGCCGCAGCGGCCAGCCTCAGCTCTTGACATGCTTCTGAAGCTGCTGGATGGCCGACTTCTCGAGGCGGGACACCTGCGCCTGCGAGATGCCGATCTCGTCGGCCACCTCCATCTGCGTCTTGCCGTCGAAGAAGCGCATCGACAGAATCATCTTCTCGCGCTGGTTCAGCTTGTGCATCGCCTCGCGCAGGGCGATCTCCTCGATCCAGCTGATGTCCTTGTTGCGGTCGTCGCTGATCTGGTCCATCACGTAGATCGGGTCGCCGCCGTCATGATAGATCGGCTCGAACAGGGAAACCGGATCCTGGATGGCGTCCAGGGCGAAGACGACGTCCTCCTTCGGCACGCCGAGCGCCTCGGATATCTCGAAGATCGTCGGCTCGCGGGAATTCTGGTTCGTGAGGCTGTCGCGGACCTGCAGCGCCTTGTAGGCGATATCCCGCAGCGAGCGCGATACCCGGATCGGGTTGTTGTCCCGCAG
>NZ_CBRA020000165.1:0-9559 GCF_000469945.2 Paenibacillus sp. P22
TGATTGGGGTGAAGTCGTAACAAGGTAGCCGTATCGGAAGGTGCGGCTGGGATCACCTCCTTTCTATGGAGAATCGCTTCCTGCAACGGAAGCATTCAATTCGAGSCRTCGCCTTGATCAGCCGGGGAGGGATGGGCCTCGGCGACGTCAAGCTGCTCGCGGTGATCGGCCTCGCGCTCGGCTGGCCGGGAACGCTGCTGGCGCTCATGATCGGCAGCCTGGCAGGCACGATCGGCGGGAGCATCCAGCTCCGGGCCGACAAACGAAGCGGCGACGGAAGTGCCCGGCAGCCGATTCCGTTCGGGCCGTACCTGGCGCTGGGCGCGCTCATTGCCTACGGCTGCGGAGATGCGCTGATTGACGGTTACCTGAATTTATTTACGTAGCGGGAAGTGATGATACCTATGCTCGCAATGGGCAGCAAGCGGATCGGGATGACGGTGGACGCCTCCGGAATCCGGTATGCGACTCTACGGAAGAAAAATGGATGGGAGATCGAGAAGACCGGCTTCTACCCGTTCCCGCCCGGGCTCATCGAGCAGGACGGAATCATCAATGGCGAAAGCCTGCGCATCTCCATCCGCCAATGGGCCAAGGAGGAGCGGCTGCAGGGGGCTTCGGCCATTCTCGCCGTGCCGACTTCCCAGGTCATCGTCCGGCGGCTTACGATTCCGGCGGTGAATGACAGGGAGCTTCGCGAGCTCATCCACCTCGAGGTGGAGACGGCGATGCATCTTCCCTTCGACAATCCCGTCTATGATTACGTGCCGGTCGTTCGCGGAGAGGAGACAACGCAGGTTCTCGTCTACGCAGCTCCGCGCAGCTGGATCGATCCGCTCGTCTCCATGCTCCGGGAAGCCCGGATCAAGGTTGTCGGCACGGGCATCGCGGCGACGGCCATCCAGGGAGCGGTGAATCCGCTCAACCTGGAGCCGCCTTCGGGACATATGTACATTCATCTCAAGGGCGCTTCGGTGGAAATCGCCATGTTCCATGAGGGAAATCCCGTCTTCATCCGTTCCATTGACGAAGACGGAACCTCGGAAGGGCTGAGCGGCCTGCGCGTCGGAGAGCTGACGGCCGAAATCTCGCGGATGCTCAGCTTCTACCAGTTCGGCATCCATGAAGGAAGCTACAAGATTACGAAGGGCATCCTGTCCGGCGGAGGCGACAGCGCCAAGACGCTGCTGAACGCCTTGCGCCAAGCGCTGCCTGACGTGGACTTCTATGAAACGGGAGCGGCCTCCATCGCGGCCGGGATGGATTCCGACATCGCCGAGAACTATATGGTGCCCGGCGGCTTGCTCGTCCGCAGCGACTCGGTTCGGAGGCTGACGCTGCTTCCCCGCATCGACCGCGAGACCCGCTATGCCCCGCTGGTCGTGTCGCTGATCGCGGTCGCCTGGATCGCTTGCGCCGCTTTGTCCATCTACGGCTATACGGCTGCTGCAGCAGACGCGTCCCGCAAGGAAGAGCGGAAGCTCGCCTTGAGCCAGGAGCAGCTTGCCCTTCAGCGGCAGATCAGCAAGGCAGGCAGCTCCGCGGCAAGCGGCTCCGATCCTTATGAGCTAGCCGAGCAGCTGCGCGCCTCCAAGCAGGATGTCGCCGCTCTGGCCCGCGGTCTGGAGGAAATCCTGCCGCCTGCTTCCCGGCTCATCAACTTCCGGTATGCCAAGGGCGGCCAGCTCCTCGTCGACGTCCGGATGGCGGCGCTGGGCGATGCCTCGAAATACCTGTTCGATCTTCGGAGGGTTTCCTGGATCGCCCATGCGGAGATGAACACGATCGCTGCCGCCGACTCGGGAGCCGTCCTTGGCTCGGGCGATACCCCAACCGCTTCGGCCTTCACCGTTTCTTTTTCCATCCGTATCCTGCCGGCCGATCAACAGCAAGGGAAGGAGGCGACAGCCGATGGCACGGCGCCGTAATACGCTTATCCTGCTGACGGCGGTCATTCTGTTCCTGCTTCTGCTGCTGTACGCCTTCTACTTCGTCAAGCCGGCCTTTGACAAGTCCGCGGCTATGGATGGAGAGATCGCCCAGCAAGAGAGGCTGACCGAAGTGCTGCGCAAGAAGCTGGCGGAAAAACAGACTGCAGCCGAAACCCGTCCTGTCGACGGCGTCCAGGGAGCGCTGCCTTACTGGGACAACACCGAGCAGCTGGCGCTTGATCTCGAGCGGATCGGCACCGAGGCCAAGGTGAGCCATGCTTCGCTGAGCTTCACCGGCGATTTGTCCGCGTCGGAGCCGCTGGTCGGACGCAGCGGGACGGCAGCCGGAACCGCCAGCGTCCAAGGCGCTGTCTCCGGCTCCGAAGCGGGCTCGGCGGCGGCGCCTGATGCCTCCGCTTCATCCGATCCTCTGACGGCTGCCGCGGAGGGCCAGTCGGCCTCGCCGGAAGGGGCTGCCCCAGATCAGGCCGGCCAAGCCCAAGCGGCAGCGGCCGAACCCCGCAAGCTGCAGGTCGCTGCGGTAATCAAAGGAAGCTACGAGTCCATATTGGCTTACGTGGAGCAGGTGAACCTCATGGAGCGGATCACGACCGTCGACTCGCTCGAGATTGCCCGAGGCGCCTCCGGCTCGGAGGACGGACGGGAGCTGACCGTGAACTTCGCCTTCACGGCTTATTTCGATCCTTCCTACGGCAGCCAGGTGGAGAGCGCGCTGCTCCCTTACGCCGATTCTTCCGCACCTTCTCACTAATAGGCACCAAGCTCCAACTCCAGCCGGTCCTCCAGGACCGGCTTTTTCGCGTCCTTTCGGCCCCGAAGCTTCGACTCCGGCATGCCTTCTTTCGCCTTATACCCGATTATGCCAAAAACTTTTCCCCTGATCTCCTTCAATCCCGACAGGCGCCACCTCCATTCGACGCGTTAAGCAATGAACTAAATCCCGTTAAGAATCTTCCAGAAGGTGGAATTTGTTACATGGCCTGCAACGTATGGGGGCTGCCGCGAAGCCCGCCGCCTCAAGCGCGGCAAGCTTTCTCGCCTGACGCCGACAATCGCGCGCGGTGCATTCGCCAAGCCGGAGGTTTTGTCGGAAAAAACTTTTGGCGCGGACCCTTGTTCTGACAAACTTTCTTAAAACGGCCCTCTATAATCAGACCTACACAAAGCGGAAATGGTGGTGCCGGTATGAAGGAAAAGGCCAACATCGTCCTGTTCCCGGGACAGCAGCGGACAAGCCGTACGGCGGACGCGCTGCGCAAAGGAAAGGAAAGGGCCGCATCGCTGAGGGCGGTGCAGCTGGTCGCCTCGAAGAGGTGGACGATCCTGCTGGCTCTGGTCGGGTTCCTGCTCGGAAGGGCGGTCATTCTGGAAAATCTGATGCCGTTCGCTCCCGCGTACTTCGCGGTCGTCTTCTTCCTCCGAAGGGATGTATACAAGCTGGCGGCCGTGTCGCTGGTCGCGGGAAGCCTGCTGGCGGCGACGCCGAGCGCCATCCCGATCGCGATGGAGATCGCGGTGCTGTTCCTGCTCCTCAAGGGGCTGGAAATGTACGAGAAGGCGGAGCTGTCCCAGGCCCCGATTCTCGTCTTCGTCGCCACGCTGGTCGTGAAGCTGTTCGGGGCGTTCGTGCACTCTACGCTCGGCTGGTACGACCTGATGATGGTAGGCGTGGAATCGGCTCTGGCATTCGTGCTGACGCTCGTGTTCGTCCAGGCGATCCCGGTGCTGACGCTCACCCGCAAGAGCAATGCGCTCAAGAATGAGGAGATCATCTGCCTCATGATCCTGATGGCGTCGGTGATGACCGGCGCGGTCGGATGGAGCGTCTCGGGCTTGTCCCTGGAGCATGTGCTCTCCCGCTACATGCTGCTGCTGTTCGCGCTGGCGGGCGGAGCCCCGCTCGGCGCTTCGGTCGGCGTCGTCGCCGGGCTCATTCTCAGCCTCGCCAACCTCAATGCGATCGTGCAGATGAGCCTGCTCGCGTTCTCCGGCATGCTGGCCGGGCTGATGAAGGAAGGCGGCCGGATGGCCGTTGCTTTCGGGATGCTGCTCGGTTCCTCCATTCTCTCTATTTATATAGGAGGCCAGACGGATGTGATGGCCAGCACCTGGGAGTCGGTCGCAGCGGCGGCGCTGTTCCTGCTCACCCCCAAGATCGTGGTGAAGACGATCTCCCGGTATGTGCCCGGCACGAGCGAGCATGTGAAGTCCCAGCATGAATATGCGAAAAGAGTGCGGGAAGTGACGGCCCAGCGGGTCACGCAGTTCTCGGAGGTGTTCCGCCAGCTGGCGAGCAGCTTTGGACAGCTCAATACGCCGGCAGCGCAGAAGCCCGCGGAGGAAGAGATCCAGCATTTCATGAATGCCGCGTCCCAGAAGGTCTGCTCGAACTGCCACCGCAAGGATATGTGCTGGAACGGCAAGTTCTACGACACCTATAAGATGATGACGGAAATGATGACGGCGGTGGACGAGGGCCATGACGGAATCCGGAAGGACAAGCCCCGCACCTGGACGAGCCATTGCAGCAAGACCCACCTGGTGATGGCGGCGCTGCAGCAGCAGCATGAGCGGTACAAGCATGATCTTCATTGGAAAAAGCAGATCTTCGAATCGCGCCAGCTCGTTGCGGATCAGCTGAGCGGCGTGTCGCAGATCATGGAGGATCTTGCCCGCGAGATCCAGAGGGAAGGCCAGACGCTTCATCTGCAGGAGGAGCAGATCCGCGACGCGCTGGAATCGCTGGGGCTGTCCATACACGGACTCGATATTATCAGCCTGGAGGAAGGAAATGTTGAGATTGAGGTGTACCACACGTTCCCGAAAGGGCATGACGAAAGCCGCAAAATCATCGCGCCGCTGCTTAGTGATATCCTGGGCGAGCATGTCGCGGTGAAGGCGGAGCGGAATCCCGCCAAGCACGGGGAGCCGAACCTGGTCGTTTTCGGTTCCGCCAAGGAGTACGAGATCGAGACGGGCATCGCCGGTGCGGCCAAGGGCGGCGACCTGCTGTCGGGAGACAGCTTCAGCACCGTCGAGCTCGGCAACGGCAAGTTCGCTGTCGCCATCAGCGACGGCATGGGCAACGGGGAGCGGGCGCGGCTGGAGAGCAGCACGGCGCTCAGCATCCTGCAGCAGCTGCTGCAGTCCGGCATGGACGAGCAGCTGGCGATCAAGTCGGTCAATTCGGTGCTGATGCTCCGATCGCCGGATGAGATGTTCGCCACGGTCGACGTGGCTCTGATCGATATGTATACGGCCCATACGACGTTCATGAAGATCGGGTCGACGCCAAGCTTCATCAAGAGGGGCCAGGAGGTCATTCCGGTAGCCGCCAACAACCTGCCGATCGGCATTTTGCAGGAGATCGACGTCGATCTCATCAGCATGCAGCTTCAGCCGGGGGATACGCTCATCATGATGACGGACGGAATCTACGATGCGCCGGGCCATGCGGTGAACAAGGAGCTGTGGATGAAAAGGGTGATCCAGGAGATGCAGACGACGGACCCCCAGGAGATTGCCGATACGCTGCTGGAACGGGTCGTTCGCCACTACAAAGGCGAGATTGTCGACGACATGACGGTCGTCGTGGCGAAGATCGAGAAGCATGTGCCGGAGTGGGCGTCCTTCCGCTGGCCGGGAGTGAACAAGTTCGAGCGTCCCCGTACGGTGAGCTGAAGACGTTTGTATTCCCATTCCCTATCCGGCTTCCTGCGCCTGTGACCAGGCGTTGACCATCTGATCTATCCGGCTCCCATGCGGAGCGTCATAAACCCACTTAATTAGGAGGAACAATTCTCATGGCGATATCCATCCGTAAAAACCCAAGCGGTGCCCGTTCACGTAAAAAGCGCGAGAATCTGCTCATGAAGCAGCTTCAAAGGCTGGAGGAGATCCAGCGGCAGGAAGAGGAAGCCCGCAAGCTGGAGGAAGAGCGCCGCCGCGAGGCGGAACGGGCCAAGCGCCGCGAGGAGGAGCTGAGGCTTGAGGAGCTGCGCTTGCAGGAGATGCTGCTGAGGGAGATGGACCGGATGCGCCTGCGGACCGACCGCAAGCGCGGCAAGCGGCTGTGGACGGCGGAGGAGCGGATGGCGCAGCGCGTCTTTGCGGCGGCTCTGATGGAGACGGCTGCAGCGTCGGCAGCCGCCCATCAGGCGGAGCAGAGCGGGTACGCCGAAGGCAGGATGGAGGTGCTGTCCGCAGGCGGCGGCAAGCCGGGCTCTCGGCAGGCAGCCTCCACGGCGAGAGAGCGGCAGCCTGAGCTGGTGACCCTGCAGGGCGGCCTTGTCGTCAAGTCCGGCCGGGACGTCCAGATTATTAGATCGACGGGATGTCATGACGTCCAAGGGAAGACGGCGGTGGACGGTTCCGGCGCATCCTTGCCGAAGATGCTCAAGAGAGAGGCTTCGGCCGCCCAGCCTCATGTCTCATCAAGTGCCGTACAGCTTGCGACGGCTCCCGCGGGACGGCGGCGAACAGCCGGGCTCCGCGACCGCCGAATGCGATGCAGGCCCGCCAGAAGCCCATGCCTGGACAGCGGCCGCCGCGGCTCCGCCAGGAACAAGAGCGAGGAGGTGGCAGCAGAGCGAGAGTAGCTTCGATTCCATAACCGCCTCCCTTCATGCAGGCAAGGCGTTCCCATAAACCAGACCGGCAGCCCCCATTCGGGCTGCCGGTTTTTTGCATATGCACCTCTTGACATTGGACGGCATAGGTTATATGGTTAGTTACATGAGTAACTAACCAATTGGGTGGTGGATATAGTGACGTTTCCGGTGGATGACGGCCGCCCGATCTTCCAGCAGGTTGCCGAGCGGATCGAGGACGACATCGTCGACGGGAGCCTGGCGGAGGAAGCGCAGGCGCCTTCGACCACGCATTTCGCCCAGTTCTACGGCATCAATCCGGCGACGGCGGCCAAGGGAGTGAATGTATTAGTGGATCAAGGCATTCTCTACAAGAAGAGAGGGATCGGCATGTTCGTTGCGGAGGGTGCGCGGGAGAAGCTGCTGGCGCGCAGGCGGCACCAGTTCTACGAGCAGTATGTCGTGCCATTGCTGCAGGAGGCGGAGAAGCTGGGCATCAGCGGAGAGCAGCTCGCTTCGCTCATTACGGAGAAAGGGAGGGGTTGATGACATGCATGCCGCGGAACTGAAGGGGCTTACGAAAAGCTATGGCGGGCAGCACGCGCTGGACGGCATCACGCTGAAGATGGAGGAGAACCGCATCTACGGACTGCTCGGCCGCAACGGAGCGGGCAAGACGACGCTTATGCATGTGCTGACCGCCCAGCTGTTCGCCACATCGGGAGAAGTCAAGGTGTTCGGCAGCGATCCCTTCGAGAACGAAGAGGCGCTCCGCAAAATCTGCTTCATTAAAGAGAGCCAGAAATACCCGGAGAACTTCCGCGTGTGCGACGTGCTGGCCGTGGCATCGTCGCTGTACCCGCGCTGGAGCGCGGAGACGGCGGAGCAGCTGCTCAAGGAGTTCCGGCTGCCGAAGAACAAGCGCGTGAAGAAGCTCTCCCGCGGCATGCTGTCGGCTGTCGGCATCATCGTCGGTCTGGCCAGCCGCGCCGAGCTGACGCTGTTCGACGAACCCTATCTCGGGCTGGATGCGGTCGCGCGGGAAATTTTCTACCGCAATCTGATCCAGGAATACGCCGAGCTCCCCCGCACGATCGTGCTTTCTTCCCATCTCATCGATGAAGTGAGCGGGCTCTTGGAGCACATCTATCTGATCGACCGCGGCCGGCTCATTCTGGACGAGGAAGCGGAGCTGCTTCGGTCGCGTGCCTACAGCGTGGCGGGTCCAGCAGCCAAGGTGGACGCCTTCCTCGGTGGCCGCAGCGTGCTGGGCAAGGAGCAGCTGGGAGGCTTCCTCCGCGCTTCCGTGCTCGGAGAGCTTGGAGAAGGAGGCATGGCGGCAGCGAAGACGGCCGGTCTGGAGGCGGCGCCGCTCAGCCTGCAGCAGCTGGTCGTCCAGATGACCGGAAATGAAGCCGGATACGAGGAGGGGTCGGCATGAAAAGCCGAACGGCAACCGTAGCGCTCATGCATGCCAGAGACAAGTGGACCTGGCTGTTCATTCCCTGGATGGTGCTCCTGTCCAGCTTTATCGTCAATTTCACGATTGGACTCATCGCGCGGCCGGAGAATTTCACGACGGGCGGGCTGATGTCCATCCTGATCTATATGCTGGTGGCGGGCATCGTCGTCATCCACCAGACGTTCTCTTTCGCGCTCGGCCTATGCATCACGCGCCGCAGCTATTTTGCCGGGACTGTCGCGGCAGCCGGCGGGTACATTCTCCTCTCGGCCGTGCTGCTGGCCGTGCTGCTTCTGCTGGAGCAGGCGACCGAGGGATGGGGAGTCGGACTCCACTTCTTCGAGCTCCCTTACCTCAGCGATTCCGGAGCGGGGCTTGCGCTGTGGACGTTTTTCATCCTGCTGCTGTTCATGTTCTTTGGGGGCTTGACGATCGGAAGCCTGTTCCGCCGCTTCGGCAAGCAGGGACTGCTGTTCTTCTTCCTCGCAGCGACGCTCGGCTTCGGGGGCTGGACGGCGGTCGTGACGGCCATGGACTGGTGGCGGGGAGTCGGCGGCTGGCTCATGAAGCTCGACTTCACGATCGTCCAGACGACATTCCTCCTGCTCGCCTGCACGTTGGCGCTGGCCGCCGTCTCGTATATGCTGCTCCGGCGTTCTACCGTTCAGGCGTAGAAAATCGAAAAGAGGCTGTCCCATTAAGTCGCCAACAATGACTTATGAGACAGCCTCTTCTAGCAGAGACAAAGGTTACGATTTCAAAATGTCATCGATTTTTTGCAGTTCCTCCGTGCTGAATTCAAGGTTGTCTAGAGCGGCAACATTTTCTTCGATTTGGCTTACTTTGCTCGCTCCGATCAGCGCAGAGGTTACTCTGCCGCCCCGAAGCACCCAAGCAAGAGACATTTGCGCGAGGCTTTGTCCGCGTGCGGCCGCCACCTCATTCAGTTTTCTCACCTTCTGGACCGTCTCTTCCTTGACGTCGTTCTCGCGAAGAAACGTGTTCGGCTTTGCTGCTCTGGAGTCGCTCGGAACCCCCGACAAATAGCGGCTTGTCAACAGCCCTTGAGCCAGCGGACAGAAGGCGATGCTCCCTGTACCGTTTTCTTCAAGCACATCAAGCAGACCATCCTCCACCCAACGATTGAGCATCGAGTAGGAAGGCTGATGAATGAGCATCGGCGTGCCGAGCTGCTTCAAAATCCGGATGGCTTCGGCCGATTGTTCGGGGCTGTAGCTTGAAATGCCTACGTAAAGCGCTTTCCCTTGACGAACGACTTGATCGAGCGCCGCCATCGTTTCTTCCATTGGTGTTTCCGGGTCCGGTCGATGAGAATAGAAAATATCGACGTAGTCCAGTCCCATCCGTTTCAAGCTTTGGTCCAAGCTGGCAATCAGGTACTTCTTGGAACCCCATTCTCCGTAAGGGCCTTCCCACATCCCATATCCGGCTTTCGTCGAGACGACGAGCTCGTCCCGATAAGGTTTCAAATCCTTGCGCAGCACTTCGCCGAACGTTTCTTCTGCAGATCCTGGAGGCGGCCCATAATTGWTGGC
>NZ_CBRA020000166.1:0-12778 GCF_000469945.2 Paenibacillus sp. P22
CGGGCCTGGCCGGCGCGTTCGCCGATTCATGGCTTGGCGCGACCGTGCAGGCCATGTACCGCTGCCGGGTCTGCGGCAGCGAGACGGAGCGCGCCGTCCATTGCGGCTCCGCTTCCGAGCGCATCCGCGGCTTTGGCTGGATGACGAACGACGCGGTCAACCTGCTGTCTTCCTTGATGGCCGGGGCGCTGGCTGCCTTGCTCGGGGAGCTGCTCTAGCCTCGAAGACAGAGAAATGGCGGGAGGGTTTTTTCAATCCAAAGAAGAGCCGAATGAAAGCGCTGCTTCCATTCGGCTCTTCTTTCCTTCAGCAGCCTTGGCTGGCCGTGAAGTTTTCCAATTAAAACAACTTTGCTGACACTTGCCATTTCCCATGAAAAAAGCGTCCGTTCAAGCAGTTTGAGCTGCCTGTACGGACGCTTTTTGGAATGAAAGCTTATTTGGCCGAAGCCGTCAATTCCTCCAGCTGGCTGATAACGCTCTCGAACACGCTCATCGCCTGCTCGATCGGCTCCGGCGAGCTCATGTCGACGCCGGCCTTCTTGAGGATGTTGATCGAGAAGTCGCTGCCGCCGCTCTTCAGGAAGCCGAGGTAGCGGTCCACCGCCGGCTGTCCTTCCTCCAGAATCTGCTTGGCGAAGCTGGTGGCGGCGGAGAAGCCGGTCGCATATTTGTACACGTAGAAGCTGTTGTAGAAATGCGGGATGCGCGCCCACTCCATCTCGATGTCCTGATCCACGACCATGCCTTTGCCGTAGTAGAGGGCGTTGAGGTCGTAGTAGATCTTGGACAGCTCCTGGGGCGTCAGCGATTCGCCCGCTTCGGCCTTCTCGTGGATGATCTTCTCGAACTCCGCGAACATCGTCTGGCGGAACACGGTCGTGCGGAACTGGTCCGCGTAATAGGTCAGGAGGTACATCTTCTCCTTCGGATCCGTGGATTTGTTCAGCAGGTAGTCCATCAGCAGCGCTTCGTTCAGCGTGGACGCCACTTCGGCGAGGAAGATGGTGTACTGCGCGTCGCGGTACTTCTGGTTGCCGTCGGAATAGTACGAGTGGAGGGCATGGCCCATCTCGTGCGTCAGCGTGAACATGCTGTTGAGGTTGTCCTTGTGGTTCAGCAGCACGTACGGATGCGTTCCGTAGGCTCCCCAGCTGTATGCGCCGCTGCGCTTGCCTTCGTTCTCATAGACGTCGATCCAGCTGTTGGAGTAGCCTTCCCGAAGCGCCTTGCCATAGTCTTCGCCCAGCGGCTTCAAGCTCTCCGCTGTGATTTTCTTGGCCTCGTCGAACGTGATCTTCATGTCGAACTCGTCCACGAGCGGGGCGAACAGATCGTACATATGCAGCTCGTCGACGCCGAGCAGCTTTTTGCGAAGCTCCATGTAGCGGTACATGAGCGGAAGCGACTTGTGCACCGTGTCGATCAGGTTCGTATAGACCGTCTTCGGAATGTTGTCTCCATAGAGAGACATCTCGAGGACGGAAGGATATTTGCGCGCCTTGGCATAAAAGACGTTCTTGGTCACATTCGAGCTGAGCGTCGAGGCCAGCGTGTTTTTGAGCTTGCCGTATGTAGCGTACATCGTCTTGAACGCGTCCTCGCGGACCTGGCGGTTGCGGCTCTCGAGAAACTCGATGTAGCGGCCGTGGGAGAGCTCGACTTCCTCGCCCTTCTCGTTCTTGACCTTGGGGAACTTCAGATCGGCATTGTTCAGCATGCTGAAGATCGTCTGCGGCGAAGAGCTGATGTTGCCGACCTGGGCCAGCAGCGATTCTTCATTCTTGGAGAGGACATGGGCTTTCTGGCGCTTCATCTCCTCCAGCGTATGGCGGAAAGGAGCGAGCTCAGGATCGGCGATGTAGGCATCGAGCTTGTCGTCGGGAAGGGCGAGCACCTCAGGCGTAATGAAGCTGAGAGCTTCTCCGGCTTCGACGCTCAGGCGCTGCGATTTTTCGGACAGGGCCTGGAATTCGGGCTCGGCCGTATCCTCGTGATGCTTCATGTTGGCATACACGTACAGACGCTCTACATGGTAGCCCAGATCGTCTTCCAGCTCGAAGCAAGCTTTGAGCTTGGCGGCGTCGCCGAGCGTGCCCTGATAGGAAGCGACGGATTTAAGCTTGGTCTTGGCTTCCTGATATTCCTTGTCCCAGGCTTTCTGGTCGGCGAAAATGTCTTCCAGCTTCCAGCGGGATTCAGGCGCGGTCTCGGAACGTTTCGGTACTTGGCTCATAGTCGGCCTCCTTGTCGGGGTCTTGGATAGGGCCTGAGCGGGGGGCGGGAACGCCCCGCCGGCTCCGGATCGGGACAGGACCGCTTCGCTCTGTTCGGAAATCCGCTGGGGACTTCCAGGCAGCAGGCTGAGGGACAGGAGCAGCGGAATCCATTTCATGATATGACCTCCAAACCAGGCATAGTCTGCCTAGTATGGCATGTCTTTCCCCTCGTTATGTCCCCAGGCTGAACAAGGTCATGACAACGACGAGGAAAGCGAATGCCACGAGCACGATGGCGGTCAAGGCGAGCGGCTTGCGCAGCCGCTCGGGGATCTGGTTCCGGCTCATGAGGATGACGGCCCCCAGGACGAAAGCGGAAAGAATGAAAATGGCAGCGGAAGTCGTATCCATCGCTAAGGGTTGCCTCCATTGCGGATTGCTGACGGCTGCCTGCATGGGCGGGAAAGCCGGCGCGGCCTTGCATAGGGGCAGGACAATAGACAACGCGCAACCGCTCGGTTATCCCATTCGGTGCGGAGCGCCGTTTTCCTGCCGGATGTTCGGAACGGTCAGACTTCGCGGAGCGCTTCCAGGATGGCGGTGCGCTCTTCCTCTCGTCCGACGAAGTCGCTTGCACGGAACCTGTTCTCCGCCCAGTGCATCATTTCGGGACGGGATACGAACGTAAAGCATTCTTCGCCCCACTGGTCCGATATTTCCCTGGCGATGAGCGTTTTTCCGTGGACCTCCACATTGAGCATGTTGTATTTGTCGCGTTTATAGATCTGATGCTTCTTAATCACGTGGCTTTTGTCCTCCCGTTATTTGTTATCCCTTCATCATAGCGTTAAAAAAAGGCTGGAAATCAACCGCCGGATCGGTTAGGATCTAACCATCTCCAGAATATGGAGATTCTGCCGGCGCCGAGAGAGCGCCGGAGAAGAAGAGCGGAGGAGAAGCAGAATGAGCTTGGGAATGGGAATGAAGCCTTACGAGCAGCAGGGAGTCGCCGTCACTTGCCGGAGCCTCGAGGAGTACATGGCCATGTTCGGGCTGTCCGGGGAGGACCTGGCTGCCGGCGAGATCGCGGATGTCGCGGGCGGAGCCTCGTCGTTCACCGCGGATGCGGCTGCGCGCGGCTATCGGGCAGCGGCATTCGATCCTACGTATGGAACCGCTGTCCCTCAGTGGCATGAAGCTGCGCTTGCGGAGATCGACGCGTCGACGGCCAAGCTGGAGCGGCTGAAGAATCAGTTCGACTGGAGCTATTACGGCGATCTCGACCGGCACCGGTCGGGCAGGATGGCGGCGCTCGGGCGGTCGGCCGCAGATCGGGCGCTGCCCGGAGCGGAGTACCGCTACGTCGCGGCAAGCCTGCCGGAGCTTCCGGCGGCGGACGGGCGGTTCGCGCTTGTCGTCTGCAGCCACTTCCTGTTTTTGTATGCGGAGTCGTTCGGCTACGAATTCCACCGCCGTTCGCTCCTCGAAATGATGCGCATCTGCGCGCCGGGAGGCCGCGTTCTGGTCTACCCGCTGCTGTCTCTGCGATGGGAGCCGAATGCGGATCTGGAACGATTGATGGAAGCGGTTGCGGCTGCAGGCGGAATCACGGAGCTCATGCCGTCCCGACTGCCGTTCATCCCAGGCTCCGACCGGTTTTTGCAGATCTCGATTCCGGTACGGTAAAAAATGGATTTAACCGTTCCGGCTCGTTGCAATCGGCATGGCTGGTGTGTATAATGGGCTTATTCGCCGCTCTCCAAGGCGGCGTCATTTTAGGAGGTTGTTCATTTGAAAGGAACAGTTAAGTGGTTCAACGCAGAAAAAGGCTACGGTTTCATCCAAGTCGAGAACGGTGAAGACGTATTCGTTCACTTCTCTGCTATCCAAACCGACGGCTTCAAGTCGCTGGACGAAGGTCAAGCTGTAGAATTCGACATTACGGACGGCAACCGCGGTCCTCAAGCTGCTAACGTCGTTAAACTGTAGGTTTATAAGATCCGCTTAGGCGGGTTTGCTTCTAATAGAGCAGAACAAGGCCCCCTCAAGGGGGCCTTGTTTTTTTTGCGCCTTTTTTTTAGTTCCGGGAACAAGCATGGATGGCGAGGATGCTGGCCGATGCCGTCAAGGCTAGGCCGGAGGCGATGTAGAAAAACGGAGCGCTGCCCAGATGCTGGAACCAGTAGCCCCCGGCGAGGCCGCTGATTACGCCGGCGATTCCCGTCCATACGACAGCATACAGCGCCATTCCGGAAGCGCGGTATTGATCGGGAATGACCGTCGCGACATAACGGATGGCCGTCGAGAAAAAGATGCCGAACGATACGCTGTGCATCAGCTGCGTCAGCAGGAACAGCGACGGATCCTCGATGCGGGCGTTGAGGAAAAAGCGCACGGCGTACATAGCGGCTGCGATGGCAAGCAGCGGAAGCTCCTTGAACCGGCTGCCGTACCGTCCAAGCAGGAACAGGACGGGAATTTCGCTTAGCGAGGACAGCGACCATGCCGCCCCGACAAGCGCATCGCTCGCGCCGCGCTCGCGCATGGCGAGCGCGAGGAAGCCGTCGTTCATCCGGTGGGCGACGGAAAGGACGAGCACGATGGAGAAGAAGGCGATGATGTCCGGCCTGCGGACAAGCTTGACGAGGCCGGAGAAGTCCATTTTGCCGCTCGCTCCGCGATAGTCTCTCAGCTGCCATGCGATTACGAGCGACACCGCCGTCGTAATCAGCGCGATCGATACGGTCGCTCCCGTTCCGGTGAGCTTCAGCACCAATCCGATGGCATAGGCGGCCATGCAGAAGCCGAGCGAGCCGAATATGCGGATAAGCGCATAAGGGCGTCCCGTATGGGGAGCCGACATCAGAAGCAGGCTGTCCGAGAGCGGGTTGACGGGAGTCTGGCACAGATAGAAGGCGGCCATGACAAGCGCCACCGGACCGAAGGCGCTGAGCGGAAGAAGCAGGGCGGCGAAAGCGAGCTGCCCGAACAGCAGGGCGAGAAGAATGCGGCGGATCGTGCGGTATTTGTCGCTCAGCGCCCCTGCGACAAGATTGGCTGCGATCGACAGCATCGGACCCGAGGAATAAATGAAGCCGATTTGCTGGCTCGAAAAGCCCTTGTCGATGAAGTAGAGCGGGAAATAGGAGACAAGGACAGCCTGGGTAGCATAGATGGAAAAGCAGAACGCCCGAAGTTTCCAGGCTTCCCGGGCTGCTGCTCCGGGCGCCATCAACGTTCGGGAGGCGGTCATGTCGGACATGTGCCAAGCTTCACTCCTGTCGTTGTCATTATTCCGTCCGCAAGAACTCTTGAAAGTATAGCATGGACGGTCGGCAAGGCGACATTGTTTTCAGCTTCGGCACTGGATTTTAGGGTTTCGGGATGGTAAAGTTATTTTGGAGGTTTACCATGGGGAATCGTTATTTCCGTACGGACAGCCGGCTCGGAATCCCGCTTCCGTCGCTGGACAGGCGGTGGGAGGAATACGAGGCCGGCGAACAGCTGTTCATCATCGAGCAGTGGGAGCTGATCCGCGGCCGCATACCGGATCTGGTCAAGGCTTTCGAGGACAGGATCCGGGACAAGCAGGAGATGCTCGAGGACGAGGATGACTTCAGCCATTCCTGCATCCTGAACAGCGAGATCGCCGAGCTTGCAAGCCGGATCAACGATCTGCATATCTGGTACCGCGTCAATCAGGAGATTGAACTGCGGCGCCATTCCTAAGCAAATTCGGGAGGCGCCATACATGAGCGAACGAACATTGACAGCCGGCAAAGCGCCGGCAGAGCCATTGCGCCTGATGTACCGGGTGTACAAATACGCGCTTCCGGACGTCTCGGCGGAGCTCGAGAGCCTCAGGCAGCGCGCCGAGCGCATACCCGATCCCGAGCTCCGGACGCAGGCTCTGAGCAGCATGAAGGAAAAGAGGTTCCATTGCCAGGGAGGCTCCGTATACGCAATCGCGGATCCGGCTTCCCGCAAGGTCCTCATACCGCTGATCGTCGCGCTGCAGACGATCAGCGACTATCTGGACAACTTATGCGACCGAAGCACATCGCTGGATGCCGACGATTTTCGGCTGCTGCACCGCTCCATGCTGGATGCCGTCGATCCCGACGCGGAGCTGACGGATTATTACGCGCTGCGGACGGAGCGCGACGACGGCGGCTATTTGCATCATCTGGTGCGCACCTGCCAGCGCCAGGCGGCCATGCTGCCCGGCTATTCCGCCGCGCAGCCGGAAGTATCCCGCTGGTCGGCCTCTACGGCGATCTGCAGGTGTACAAGCATATCGCCAAGGATTTGCGGGAGGAGAAGCTGCTGGCGTGGTGGGAGCTGCACCGGCGGGAGTACCCCGAGCTCCGGTGGAACGAATTCGCCGCGGCGACGGGCTCGACCCTCGGCATGTTCACGCTGTTCGCCGCCGCTCTGGATCCGGCTCTGACGCCGGAGAGAGCGGCAGAGGTCAGGAGGGCTTACTTCCCCCATGTATGCGGGCTTCATATTCTTCTGGACTACTTGATCGACCAGGAGGAGGATCGCGAGGGCGGAGACCTCAACTTCTGCAACTACTATAGCGGAACGGCCGAGGCCGCCCAGCGGATCGGAGAGATCGTCCAACGGGCCCGCGAGGATATCCGCAGGCTGCCGGAGCCCGGCTTCCACCGGATGATCGTTGAAGGGCTTCTGGCTCTTTATTTGTCCGACCCCAAGGTCAGCGGCCAGCAGGATGTCCGCAGCGTATCACGCAAGCTGATGAGGCGCAGCCCGCTGACCCGCTTGTTCTTCTTCATGAACAGCGTGGTCATCCGCCGCATCCGCGCCTAATAACGAAGCTGTAAGCCATTTTTCAAATAAATATGCGTCATTGGAGGATTTACACATGTCAGCTGTTAAATCGATTGCTGTTCTGACCAGCGGCGGGGATTCCCAGGGAATGAACGCTGCCGTGCGCGCCGTGGTGCGCAGCGCCCTGTATTACGGACTGGATGTATATGGCGTCCAGAGAGGCTACCAAGGCTTGATCAACGATGACATCCGTCCCATGGACCTGCGAAGCGTCGGCGATATCATCCAGCGCGGAGGCACGGTGCTGCAGACAGCCCGCTGCAAGGAGTTCCTGACGCCGGAAGGCCAGCAAAAGGGGGCTGACGTCCTGCGCGAGCGGGGCATCGACGGACTAATCGTCATCGGCGGGGACGGCTCTTACCAAGGTGCGAACAAGCTGAGCAAGCTCGGCATCAAGACGATGGCATTGCCGGGCACGATCGACAACGATATCGCATATACCGATTTCACCATCGGATTCGATACGGCCGTCAGCATCGTCGTGGACGCCATCAACAAGCTGCGCGACACGATGACCTCGCATGAGCGCTCGTCCATCGTCGAAGTCATGGGCCGCCATTGCGGCGATATCGCTCTCTATGCCGGTCTGGCGAGCGGAGCGGAGACGATCATCGTGCCCGAGGTGGAGTACGATCTGGACGAGGTGTCCCGCCGGATGCAGGACAACTTCAAGCACGGCAAGCGCCACAGCATCATCGTCGTCGCCGAGGGCGCGGGCAAAGGCGAGAACGTCGCCCAGCATATTACGGACTGCTGCGGCATCGAGCCGCGCACGACCGTGCTCGGCCATATTCAGCGCGGCGGGGCGCCGACCCACAACGACCGCATCCTTGCGAGCCAGCTTGGCGATTTTGCCGTACGCCAGCTTATGGAAGGCCATTCGGCCAAGTCCTGCGGCATCATCAAAGGCGAGCTGACCGCGACCGACATCGACCTTGTCGTCAACACGAAGAAGCCGTTCAACATGGAGCTGTACAACCTGGCTCTCCGCTTGTCCCAATAACAAGTGTTGCCGTTCAAAGAACCAAGCCCTGTCCTGCGGCCCTAAGCCGCAGCGGCAGGGCTTTCTGGCAGCCGGGCGCTGAGTAGGCCCCTAACGACGACATCTCTCAAGGAGGAATCATCTATGTTCCTGTATAAGATCGAGATTCAGCTTGAACAAGGGCAGGCGCATCTGATCGTGCTCGCCGCGACAGACGAAAAGGCGTTTTCCTACGTGGAGAGCCATGTGCAGCGGCATTTCCTGAAGGTTCCCGAGATGACCTCCATCGCAATCGTGGAGAAGAAAAGGACGGAGCCGGGCAACGGCTATGTGATCGAGGGATAGCGGCGCGGAATGCGGAATGAAAAAGGTCAGCAGCCTCATGGAGGCTGCTGACCTTTTTTTTGCGGGTGGAAGCGAAGTCATCGCCGCTTCCTCCGAATCGTTGGGAATGAGTGCGGTTATTTGAAATTGGCGCTTTCGGTATAGCTGTTGCCTGCATTCCAGAGCAGGTATTCCTCGACGCCCGTATCGTGCAGCGCCTTGATCTGGGCTTCCACTTCGGTTTTGCCGTACTTGATATAATGGCCCTTGCCGAGCCAGCTGGCGGTGAAGTCCTGGATCCATGGCCGGATGACGGGCTTGTAGCTGCCGATCGGATCGAGCTTTTTGTGCGTGTCCACCATCGAGCCCTTGATGACCTGGTAAGGACTCGTGTCGGGGTTCGAGGCGCCGAACCAGCCGGTGGAATAATGGCTTGGATAGACCATCGGGCTGATTACGTCGACATACTTGGAAATCTTCACGAAATCCTGGCCGATGCCTTCCGCTGCCGGAACAGAGGCGGCGTAACCGAAGATGTCGACCGATACCCTGACGTTGAGAGGGGCCAGCTGCTCTCTGGCGTACTTGACGAATCCGGCGACCGCGTCGACGCGGCTGATGTCGGTCTTCTCATACTTGAGCGTGTCGGCTTTCTTCTCGAAGCCTTCAGGGAAGCGGACGTAATCGAACTGGATCTCCTTGAAGCCGAGCTTGGCGGCTTCCTTGGCGACCGCGATGTTGTAATCCCATACTTCCTTGGAATAAGGATTGACGAAGGCATCGCCTTTGCCGTTTTTCCAAAGCGTGCCGTCCGGCCGGACGTAGCTCAGCTCATGATGCTTCTCGGCGAGCACGGTATCCTTGAACACGACGATCCGGGCGATCGGATAGACGTCATGCTCCTTGAGCTGGGACATCAGGGAAGGCATGTCCTTGATGTATTTCTTGGCGGTGCCGAGCTTGAGCAGCTCGGCGTTGTCCGTCGGATACGTCAAGTAGCCGTTGTCGTCCTTGATGTCGACGACCATGCTGTTGAGATCCGTTTTGTCCAGAAGGCTCAGCAGCTTCGGAAGCCGGGCTCCGCCCGCGCTGTGCGCGGTCACGTAGATGCCTTTGACGGCGGGAGCGTCCGGCTGCGGATCCTTTTTGACGTAGTCGCCTCCGCCGGCATCCGGCGCCTGTACTTCTTTGGCCGGAACGGCCATGACTTCCTTGCCTGCGGCGGCGTTGAGGTAGGTGGCCATCATCCCATGGGATGCGTCTGCCTGCTGGCCGGTTCCTCCGGAGAGGAGCTGCATGAGGAGCAGCAGCGTCGAGTAAACCATTTCCATTCTATTCTCTCCCTATGTACTCTTCTCTTGAGATTATAAAACAGAATGGGTATGGCTGACACAAGAAATTTCATGCAAGTTGTTGAATAAGGGCGAATGATGTCTTTATGCAACCGATAAGTGGAAAAGGGATGCATTTGTAAATGCGGACAACCAAAAAACCCGCCTCGAGGAGAGGCGGGCAGCCAGGCGCATTCGGAACGGGATGTTCCTAGTTCCCCGGGCTTTCGCCTTGGGAGACGAAGCCTGCGGGCAGGGCCGGGCATTTAATGCAAAAGCGTTTGTTTCTGGTATTCACAAATGCTTTGCTGGACGATTTCCATTGCATCGGCCGGTTCCAGAACCGAAAATCCGTCCCGCAGGACGATTTTGAGGCCAAGCTCATGCTCCGTGAGGAAGGAATGAAGCTCAGGCGCCAATTTTTCCACAATCCTCGAAAGTTTGACCGTTTCCATATCCACCTTGCATCACCCTTTCTCATCGATGTGTTCAGGGCAGAACGCTGGGCATGAAACATGAACTACGGGATAGGGTCAGTATACCATCTCAAGGCCGCCATTCAAAGGGAAGCGGAGAGAAATCCGCTGCTGCCCAGAGCATCCGTTCAATTCGCATTGCGCCTGAAATCGCCGAGAATGCCGACCGTCTCCACGATATTGACGAAAGCCTTGGGATCGAGCTTGCGCACCATCCGCTTCAGCTCGTCCAGCTCGTAGCGTGTCGTGACGGTCATCAGCATGTCGTTTTCCTCGGAGGTGAATGCTCCCCTCGTGCGGATGACGGTGACTCCCCGGGGCCGCGCAAGCATCTGCTGGAGCATGTCCTCCGTGCGCTTGGTAATGATGAACACGGTGACTTTGAGATGGCGGATATGAATGATATCCACGATTTTCCCGGCGGTAAAAATCGAAATGAGCGAATATAAAGCAATTTCGGCGCTGCGGGTGAACGCGGCGAGAATGACGATCACAAGGCCGTTGAGAAGAAAGATCAGCATGCCGACGGGAAGATCGCGGGTGCGGCTGACGATGGAGGCGATGACGTCGAATCCCCCGGAGGAGCCCCCGGCCCGCAGGCAAAGTCCGGTTCCGAAGCCGAGGACGATGCCGCCGAATACCGATCCGAGCAAAATATCCCGGGCCAGCATGTCGACGGGAATCAGCTGCATGAATAGGGAGGCCGCAGCGACGGAATAGGCGCTCCAGCCGACGAACCGCTTGCCGAGCGTGAACCATCCCCAGATCAGCACCGGAATGTTGAGCACCAGATACAGCCAGCCGATATTGCTGTTCGTCAGATAACCGATCATCATGGAGATCCCGGAAATGCCGCCGCTCAGCAGCTGGTGGGGGATGAGCAGCAGATTGAACGCGACGGCGATCATCAGCGAACCCGCTGTGACGGAAAGCCAGGACAAAGCGGCACGCATTGGTTTCATGAGGACCTCCGATCGGAATGGCATTGTATAGCCTGGGGAGCGAAGCGGAAAGCTATTTGACATGTCCACCCTAGTATGGCTTTGCATGCGGCTGGTATTCATGCATGTCTTTGTGCTATACTAAACAGGATATTTTTGAAGCGAGCTTTACAAAGAGAAGGAGTTTGGATAAGATTTGAAAACATTTGCTGAATTTGGCCTCGACCCTAAGGTGTTGCAGGCAATTACAGAGCTTGGGTTCGAGGAATCCACGCCTATTCAAGACAAGTCCATTCCGATCGCGATGAGCGGCAGCGATATGATTGGCCAAGCACAGACCGGTACAGGCAAGACGGCGGCGTTCGGTATTCCGCTGATCAACAAGATTCCATCCAGCGAAGAACGCATCGTGGCTCTGATCATGACGCCGACCCGCGAGCTGGCCATCCAGGTTGCCGAAGAAATCGGCAAGCTTTCCCGCTTCAAGGGAACCCGTTCCCTTCCGATCTACGGCGGTCAGGAAATCGGACGCCAGATCCGCGCTCTGAAGAAGCGCCCGCAAATCATTATCGGTACTCCAGGACGTCTTCTTGACCATATCAACCGCAAGACGATCAAGCTGGACGATGTCCAGACCGTCGTTCTCGACGAAGCGGATGAAATGCTGGACATGGGCTTCATGGAAGACATCACGTCGATTTTGAGCCTCGTGCCGGAAGAACGCCAGACGATGCTCTTCTCCGCGACGATGCCTCCGAACATCCAGCGTCTTGCCCAGCAATTCCTCAAAAATCCGGAGCATGTTTCCGTTATTCCGAAACAAGTCAGCGCTCCGCTGATCGCCCAGGCTTACATCGAAGTTCACGAGCGCCAGAAATTCGACGCCTTGAGCCGCCTGCTCGATATGGAAAGCCCTGAGCTCGCCATCATTTTCGGACGCACGAAGCGCCGGGTAGACGAGCTGAGCGAAGCTCTCCAGAAGCGCGGCTACTCCGCGGACGGACTGCACGGCGACCTGTCCCAGAACCAGCGCGACAACGTCATGCGCAAGTTCCGCGACGGCAGCATCGATGTCCTCGTGGCGACGGACGTTGCGGCACGCGGTCTCGACGTATCGGGCGTAACGCATGTCATCAACTTCGACCTTCCGCAGGATCCGGAGAGCTACGTTCACCGGATCGGCCGTACCGGCCGTGCAGGCAAGGAAGGAACGGCATGGAGCTTCGTGACGCCGCGCGAGACGGATCACCTTCACTTCATCGAGAAGGTTACCCGCCAGCGCATCACGAAGAAGCCTGTGCCCAGCCTGGCAGAGGCAATCGAAGGCAAGCAGCGCATTACAGCCGAGCGTATCCTTGAAATCGCGCAAAGCGAAAGCTTCCAGGAATACAAAGGCATTGCGATCCAGCTTCTGGAGCAGTACGATTCCGTCAATCTGCTCGCCTCGGCGATCAAGCTGATCACAGGCGAGAAGAAGGATGTCAACGTCGAGCTTACGCCTGAAGATCCGATCCGCGCCAAAAAGCGTCGTCCGGATGTTCGCTCCAACGGCCGCCGGTTCTCCGGCAGCGGTTATGGCGGCGGCAACCGCAGCGGCAGCGGAAGCTCCGGCGGCAGCGGTCCTCGCGGACGCAGCAGCTACGGCAGCGGCG
>NZ_CBRA020000167.1:0-15363 GCF_000469945.2 Paenibacillus sp. P22
CAGGAGCGCTTGAGCGGCGAGGCGGCGGTCGAGACCGGAGCCGCTCCGGTTGAAGCGGGCGCGCCGGAGGCCGGAGAGGCATCTCCCTCCGCAGCCGAATCCGCGCGGGTCCATTAAGAGAACCTGCCAGGCAATGACGGGCGCTGCCGCCTTGGCAGCGCCCGGAGCCATGTCCACATGCATAGGCCATCTTGGCCGGAGCCTGGTTCCCGCAGGCCGGGACAAGCTCCAAAAGCGATGTCTATATTTTTGCCGATTGTGGTAGAATGATTGATAGTGTTCACAAGCAAGCTATATTGATGGAGGAATTCATACCCATGCGCAAAACAAAAATCGTCTGCACCATCGGCCCATCCAGCGAGTCTCTGGAAAATACCAAGAAACTGATTCTTGCCGGCATGAACGTCGCCCGCCTGAACTTCTCCCACGGAGATTTCGAGGAGCATGGAGCGCGCATCACCAACATCCGCCAGGCATCCTCGGAGCTCGGCAAGACGGTCGCGATCCTGCTCGACACCAAGGGTCCCGAGATCCGCTTGGGCAAGCTGAAGGAAGAGCCGATCGAGCTTATCCAGGACGACTACATCGTGCTGACGACAGAGGAAATTCTCGGAGACCGCCACCGGATTCCGGTTACCTATAAGAATCTCCCTGCCGACCTGAAAGTCGGCTCCACGGTGCTCATCGACGACGGCCTCATCGGCCTCACCGTCGCCGACATCCAGGGCACGGAGATCAACTGCCGCATCGTCAACAGCGGCCAGATCAAGAGCAAGAAAGGCGTCAACGTGCCGGGCGTGCATATCTCCCTGCCGGGCATCACCGAGAAGGACGCGAACGACATCGTGTTCGGCATCGAGCAGGGCGTCGATTTCATCGCCGCCTCCTTCGTGCGCAAGGCTTCCGACGTGCTTGAGATCCGCGAGCTGCTGGAGCGCCACAATGCGAGCCATATCCAGATCATCTCCAAGATCGAGAACCAGCAGGGCGTAGACAACCTCGACGAGATTCTCGAAGTGTCCGACGGCCTCATGGTCGCGCGCGGCGACCTCGGCGTGGAGATTCCGGCCGAGGAAGTGCCTCTCGTCCAGAAGAACATGATCCAGAAGGCCAACCTGGCCGGCAAGCCGGTCATCACGGCGACGCAGATGCTGGATTCCATGCAGCGCAATCCGCGCCCGACGCGCGCCGAGGCGAGCGACGTGGCGAACGCCATCTTCGACGGCACGGATGCGATCATGCTCTCCGGCGAGACCGCAGCAGGCAAATATCCGATGGAATCCGTCCTGACGATGTCCCGCATCGCCGAGCGCGCGGAATCCGCGCTGGACTACCGCGAGATCCTGGTCAAGCAGGCGAGCGCGCAGCAGACGTCCGTCACGGAAGCGATCAGCCAGGCTGTCGCCAACTCCGCCCTGGATCTGCAGGCCAAAGCGATCGTTTCCTCCACGGAGAGCGGGTATACGGCACGCATGGTATCCAAATACCGTCCTAAGGCTCCGATCATCGCGGTTACGACGGATGAGCGCATCATGCGCCGCCTGGCTCTGACCTGGGGCGTCATCCCGGCCAAAGGAGCGAACGCCGACACGACGGACGAAATGTTCAACATCGCCGTTGAAGGCGCGCTCAACACCGGCCTTGTGAGCCTCGGCGACACGATCGTCATTACGGCCGGCGTTCCGGTCGGACGCGCCGGAACGACGAACCTGATCAAGGTTCACCATATCGGCGAGCTTGTGGCCAAAGGCCAAGGCATCGGCAGCCAGACGGCAACCGGCAAAATCGTGCTCGCCCGCACGCCGGAGGAAGCCATCGCCAAAACGAAGCCGGGCTCCATCCTCGTCACCGTATCCACCGACAAGGACTTCATGCCCGCCATCGAGAAAGCGGCGGCGATCCTGACGGTTACAGGCGGCATCACGAGCCATGCGGCTGTCGTCGGCCTCAATCTCGGCATTCCGGCCGTCATCGGCATCGAAGACGCCTTCGAGCTGTTCCAGGACGGCATGGAAGTGACCGTGTACGGAGAAATGGGCGTTATTTACACCGGACAATCCCAAGTCCTCTAAAGCGGTCCGTCATCCGAGAGGTCCGGCCGCTCGGGACGACCAGATAGAGCTGTGCAGGCCGCATCCGCGCCCTTCCGACCCGCGAGGGACCGGCAGGGGCGGCGCGTTTTGCACGGCTTTTTCTTTTTTGCAGACCATGCCGGCAAGCGGGTACAGAAAGGATGGCAAGAGCATGAAAGCTGAAGCTTGGCATCTTCATCCGATTCGGGTGAGATACAAGGAAACGGATGCCATGGGCATCGTCTTCCATACGAACTATATGGTCTGGTTCGAGATCGGCCGTACCGAGCTGATCCGCTCCGCCGGGTATCCGTACCGCCGCATCGAGGATGAAGGGCTGCTGCTGCCGGTCGTGGACATCGACTGCGCCTTTCATTCCCCGGCCCGTTATGACGACTGTCTTCTGATCTGTACCCGGGTGGAGAGCTACACGCCGATGAGAATGGCTTTCCGGACGCAGATCCGCCGTCTGCCGATCGAGCCGGGCGATCAGCTTCCCGTCGCATATCCTCCGGGCGAGGCGGATGCAGCCGGAGCAGGACTGCCCGGCGAGCTGCTGGTGTCCGGAGGGACGCGCCATGTATGGGTCGGCAGGGATTTCAAGCCTGCGAGGCTGGATAGGCGGCTGCCCGAGTTGTACGCTTTTCTGAAGCAGCATGCGGGCGAACCGGCCCGGAAAGGGGCGAATCGATGAACAAGGCCAGGCAATGGGGATTCATGCAGAAGTTCATGCTCGGGATTGCGGCTTATATCGTGGCGGAGGTCATCGTCATCATGCTCGTGTCCCGCTGGATCGGAGGCGCCGGCGTGGTGCTGCTGATGGCCGGAACGGCGGTGCTCGGAGGCGTTCTCGCCCGCACCCGCGGTCGCAAGGCGTGGGAGGAAATGAGGCTGCGGATGGGCAGGGGAGAGCCGCCGGGCCATGCGCTGCTCGACGGGCTGTGCATCCTTGGAGGCGGCTTGCTCCTTGTGCTGCCGGGCTTTATCGGGGACATCGTCGGGTTGACGATGCTGCTGCCGTTCACGAGAGGCTTTTACCGGGCCAGGCTGTATCGGCTACTGGAGCGGCTGTTCCGCGGAGGCGGGGGAGGGAAATTTTTCATCATCGGCCGCTGAGCCGGGGACGCGCATGCAAAAAGATGAGCATTTACCGTCCTTTTACAGCATCTTAATATAGAAGAAACAGTTGCGCCGCATAATAGGGACAACGAGCAAGGAGGCTTCTGACCCATGACAAAAGCATTGTCCCCCTATGTGAACCGGGACCTCAGCTGGATCGAATTCAACCGGAGGGTTTTGGGCGAAGCCCAGGACGCCTCGACGCCTCTCCTCGAAAGAGCGAAGTTTCTCGCGATCGTATCGAGCAATCTGGATGAATTCACGAGCGTGAGGATGGCCGGCATCCAGGACCAGCTCAAGGCCGGGTACGCCAAGGTCGATTTTACCGGCTACACCCCGCAGGGACTGTGGAAAAGACTGATCAAGCGCACCGGACAGATGGTGGCCGAGCAGTACCGGACTTACCGGGAAGTGATGCGGGGACTGTCCCGCGAAGGAATCGGGTTCAAGGAAATGGGGGATCTGAGCGCCGCCCAGGAAGCGGCCATGGACGAATATTTCCGGACGATCGTCTTCCCCGTCCTGACGCCGATGGCGGTCGACCAGAGCCGGCCTTTCCCGCTGCTGCACACCCGCGAGCTGTATTTGGCTGTCCTGCTCAAGGACGACAGCGGGGACAGCGAGGCCGATCCTTATTTCGCGATCGTTCAGGTGCCGTCGATATTGCCGCGCTTCGTGCCGATACCGTCGAGGGGCAACAGCAAGAAGATGGAATACGTGCTGCTGGAAGACCTGATTCAAGCCCATATCCATACGCTGTTCAACGGATACATACCGTTTGCCGTCCACTCGTTCCGCCTGATCCGCAACGCCGACTTGACGCTCAACGAGGAAGGCGCGGAGGATCTGCTGGAAGAGATCGAGAAGGAGCTGCGCCGCCGCCGCTGGGGCATGCCGGTTCGTCTGGAGGTGGAGGAGGGCTTCCATCCGTATGCGCTGGAGCTGCTCAAGGAGGAGCTCGAGATCGAGGATCATATCCTGGAGATCGGAGGTCCGCTTGATCTTGGGTTCCTCATGAAGTTTTCCTCCGCGCTGCAGGGCAGGGACAGCCTGCGCTTCCCGAGGCTGGAGCCGATCTATCCGCCGGAGCTCGAGGAGGACGACAGCCTGTTCGACGCCATCCGGCGCCGCGACGTGCTGCTCCATCATCCGTACGAATCGTTCGAGCCGATTGCCGACTTCGTGCAGCAGGCAGCGGAGGACCCGAACGTGCTTGCCGTCAAAATGACCCTGTACCGCGTCAGCGGCCAGTCCGAAATCGTGCGGGCGCTCGCGGCGGCGGCCGAATCCGGCAAGCAGGTGACCGTCGTCGTCGAGCTGAAGGCCAGGTTCGACGAGGAGCGCAATATCGCTTGGGCCCGTCAGCTGGAGAAAGCGGGCTGCCATGTCGTCTATGGCCTCGTCGGGCTCAAGACGCATGCCAAGATTCTGCTCGTCGTGCGACGGGAAGAGGGAATGCTGCGCCGTTACGTCCATGTCGGGACGGGCAACTACAACGACAGCACGGCCAAGGCGTATACCGACGTCGGCCTGTTCACCTGCCATCCTGTCATCGGCGCCGATGCCTCGGCGCTGTTCAACGAGATGACAGGGTATTCCTCCCCATACGAGTGGCAGGCATTCGCCGTCGCGCCGACCGATCTGATGGATAAGCTGTTCCGCCTGATCGACCGGGAGAAGGAGCATGCCTTGGCAGGGCGCGGCGGTTATATCGCGGCCAAGATGAATTCCTTGTCCAATCAGGAAATGATCGACAAGCTGTACGAGGCTTCCCAGGCCGGCGTCAAGATCGACCTCATCATTCGCGGCGTCTGCTGCTTGCGGCCGAGCGTGGAGGGGCTGAGCGAGAATATCCGCGTCTTCAGCCTGGTCGACAGGCATCTGGAGCATTCGCGGCTGCTCTATGTCCGCAACGGCGGGGCGGAGGAGGTGTACCTGTCCAGCGCCGACTGGATGACGCGCAACCTGACGCGCCGGATCGAGCTGATGTGCCCGGTATTCGACGCCAGTCTGAGGGAGAGCCTGGTTGCGATGCTGGAGCTCATTCTGAGCGACAATGTCAAGCTTCGCGAGCTGAAGCCGTCGGGGAGCTACGAGAAAGTGCCCGATGCGGACCGGCCTCCTCTGCGGAGCCAGTTCGTCGCGGAGAAGATCTCTTCCTGGAAGCAGCCGGGCACGGACGATGCCGGCTTGATCCATTCCTAGTCCCGCTTCCTTCATCCCCAAAAGAAACAGCCGTCCCGGATCGAAGCGGGACGGCTGTATCGGTTATGGAGTGGACCCGGCTTTGCGCAAGAGAAGGGGCGCAGCCTGTTCATCCGCTCGATAGAAGATCCGCAAAAACCGGTCAGCGGATGGACAGAGTGGGCGTCAGGCCCCATATTTTGGCGAACTCCCGTCCGCCGTCCTCGATTTCCTGACTTTCCAGCGCAAGCGAGCCGGAGGGGCGGATCGCCTGCAGCTGCAAGGAAGATCCCTTGATGGAGATGTCGAGGCGGCTGACCGGCTGCGTCTCGCTCCGGTCGAGCGTGGCCGCCAGCTGGAGGAGCGAGCCGAGCAGCGCGGCCGCTTCGGCATCGCTGTCCTCAAGGAGGGACGCGAAGGGCTCCAGCTGGGACTTCAGGCGGCTGCGGCTGTGGAAGGAGGCGACGGCGGCGGTCAGGACATTTTCGCGGTGCGTCATTCCGTTCAGGCTGCAGTTGGTGAGCAGGTAGAACGTATGCTTCGGATAGGCCGCATGGTCGATCGAGGCTCCGATCCGGTACAGGATGGAAGCCGCGTCGAGCACGACCGCAGCCCGCCCCCCGAGCGACTGCAGGCTTGACGCCGCCTGCGTGTCCTTGAGGCTGTCCAGCAGCTCCAGCGACAGCCGGTTGACCTGATTGACATGAGCGAGCGGAGCTTCGGGATAGAGGGCGTAAGTATTGCTTACGCTGTAGCCGAGCACGTCGTCGAGCCGCGGCCGATCGGGGAACTGGGAGGCGAAGAACAGCCCGTCGCGCAGCCCTGCCGCGCACACCCTGTACTCGGTTGCTCCCGTCAGCCTGCGGAACAGCAGCAGGACCGCCAGCCCCGGCAGGATGAGATCGACCCTATCCTTGGACAACCCGGGGAATTTGCGCCGCTTGTCCATCGGCATGTCCCGCAGCGTGGCGAAGAGGCGTTCCGCATCTTCGGACGGCATGGAATAGTTGTGGGTTTGCGGGAAAGGATATTTCCGTACCGCTTGATGGATTTTCGCCAGGGAGCGGATTGTCCCGCCGACGCCGACCATCGGGAGGCCGGGAGACCAAGTCAGCCAAGGCTCCTTGCGGGCGGCTTCGGACACCTCGGCCTCCAGCGCCTTCAGCCCTTCGTCGTCCAGCATGCCTCCCTTGAGGAAGCGGCGGGAGAGGCTGACGCAGCCGAACGGGAAGGAGACGCTCTGGACGAGCGTGCGGTCGCGGAACAGGGATATTTCCGTGCTGCCGCCCCCGATGTCGATAAGGAAGCCGTCCTGGATATCCATCGTGTTGACCATGCCGAGAAAGCCGCAGGAGGCTTCCTGTTCACCTGGAAGCAGCTCGACATGCAGGCCGGTTTCGGCGTTCAGCACGGCGATGACCTCTTCCCCGTTGGCCGCATTGCGGAGGGCGGCTGTCGCTACCGCGCGGATCGTTCCCGTCCGGTGGTGGGCGCAGATCAGGCGGAAATGGCCGAGAATCTCGACCAGCTCCCGCGTCGTGGCTTCATCGATTGTTCCGTCCGCGGTAATTCTCGAGCTGAGCCTCGCCGGCCGCTTGCTGCCGTCGATGACGCGATGCGCTCCCGAAGCCGTCTGCTCGTAGACAACGAGTCGGATGGAATTGGAGCCGATGTCGATGATGCCGGTTCTCTGCTCGTTCATGACTTCTCCTCCTTGAAGCCGCCGGTCGGACCCGGCGGCGGCATAGTCAGTCCAGTGTACCATTTCGGCGGCAGGCCTTTCCAATCGCAGCGGCAAAGAGGCGGCAGGAAAGGAAATTGTTCAGCAACAAGATAATTCTATGATACCGATAAAGCAATTTTATGTCGCAACAAGTTGGATTCGGACGCAAAATTCGTTATGATAATAGGGACGACTGATTCATTCGGTTTTTCGTGGATCTCTTCCAGCCTCTTATCACACTGCCGAGGCGCAGCATGAAGGCGCTGCCAAGATGCGGACTTCCGTCCTGCATCTGTAATCCCATGTCCGCATACTACTATTCGCCCTGCTACCCAGGCCGAAGCCAAAGGAGAGATAACTATGACAGCTACCAAAGGACTTGAAGGCATCGTAGCCACAACCTCGTCCATCAGCTCCATCATCGACGGCGTGCTGACTTACCGCGGCATCGACATCGACGATCTCGCTGAGAACGCAACCTTCGAAGAAGTGGCCTACCTGCTTTGGTACGGCAAGCTTCCGACCGCATCCGAGCTGGAGCAGCTTAAATCCAAGCTGGATCAATATGCCGCGATTCCTTCCGAAGTCGTGGAAGGCATCAAGCTGTATCCGAAGGACACGAACTCCATGGCTGCTCTCCGAACCGCCGTTTCTTCGCTGGCGCTGTACGATCCTGCCGCCCAGGATATGTCCAAGGAAGCCAACGTAGACAAGGCGATCCGCCTTCAGGCCCAGCTTCCGACCGTCATCGCAGCGTTTGCGCGCATCCGGGAAGGCAAGGAGCCCGTCGCTCCGAAGGCCGGCCTGTCCGTTGCCGCCAACTTCCTCTACATGCTCTCCGGCGACGAGCCGGACGAAGTCGCCGTCAAGGCGCTTGACCAGGCTCTCGTTCTCCATGCGGACCATGAGCTCAATGCGTCGACATTCGCAGCCCGCGTCACGGTCGCTACGCTGTCCGACATCTACTCCGGCGTCGTGTCCGCCATCGGCGCGCTGAAGGGACCTCTCCACGGAGGCGCCAACGAAGCCGTCATGGTCATGCTCGAGGAGATCGGATCCCCGGACAACGTGGAATCCGTCATCAACGAGAAGCTCGCCAACAAAGAGAAGATCATGGGCTTCGGCCATCGCGTCTACAAAAACGGCGACCCGCGCGCCAAGCATCTTCAGAAAATGTCGCAGGAGCTCGGCAAGCTGAAGGGCAACATGGACCTGTACAACATGTCCGTGCACATCGAAGACATCGTAACGGGACAAAAGGGCCTGAAGCCGAACGTGGACTTCTATTCCGCTTCCGTCTATACGACCCTCGGCATTCAGCGCGATCTGTTCACTCCGATCTTCGCGATCAGCCGCCTGTCCGGCTGGACGGCGCATATTCTCGAGCAGTATGATAATAACCGGCTGATCCGCCCTCGCGCGGAATACACCGGTCCATCGAACGCGAAGTTCATCCCGATTGAACAACGCTAATCCATAAGCTCATGCCCCGGCACGCTGCCGGGGCAGGCTTCATTCATCCCGGCTTGTTCCTTTTTGGACGAGCCGCATCTGGACGGGCATCATCGCACGGCCGCAATCATATCAGAGGAGGAATACCCACTCATGCCGCAACTCGAAAAATTCGCGCTCCCGACCGAAGGCGAGCAAATTACGATTCAAGACGGAAAACTGCAGGTTCCCAGCAATCCGATCGTGCCTTTCATCGAAGGCGACGGCACCGGCCGCGACATCTGGCGCGCTTCCAAGCGCGTCCTTGACGCAGCTGTAGAGAAGGCCTACAACGGCGAGAAAAAAATCGCCTGGTACGAAGTATTCGCCGGAGAAAAAGCGTTCAACCAATACGGCGAATGGCTGCCGGCCGATACGCTGACCGCGATCCGCGAATACATCGTCGCGATCAAAGGTCCTCTGACGACTCCGATCGGCGGCGGCATCCGCTCCCTGAACGTCGCTCTCCGCCAAGAGCTCGACCTGTACGTCTGCCTGCGCCCTGTGCGCTACTTCGACGGCGTGCCTTCCCCGGTGAAGCGTCCCGAGCTCGTGAACATGGTCATCTTCCGCGAGAACACGGAAGACATCTATGCCGGCATCGAGTACCAAGAAGGAACGGACGCTGTGAAAAAAGTGCTGTCCTTCCTGCAGAACGAGATGGGCGTCAACAAGATCCGCTTCCCGGAAACTTCCGGCATCGGCATCAAGCCGGTATCGGCTGAAGGCTCCAAGCGGCTTGTGCGCGCTGCGATCGAATACGCGATCGAGCATGGCCGCAAATCCGTTACGCTGGTGCACAAAGGCAACATCATGAAGTTCACCGAGGGAGCCTTCAAAAACTGGGGCTACGAAGTGGCTGAAGCCGAGTTCGGCGACAAAGTGTTCACTTGGGATCAATACGACCGCATCAAGGAAGAGCAAGGCACGGATGCGGCCAACAAAGCTCAGGAAGAAGCTCTCGCAGCCGGCAAAATCCTCGTGAAGGATGCCATCGCCGACATCGCCCTCCAACAAGTTCTGACCCGTCCGACCGACTTCGACGTCATCGCGACGCTGAACCTGAACGGCGACTACCTCTCCGACGCCCTCGCTGCCCAAGTCGGCGGCATCGGCATCGCTCCAGGCGCCAACATCAACTACCTGACGGGCCACGCCATCTTCGAAGCTACGCACGGCACGGCTCCTAAGTATGCCGACAAAGACGTCGTGAACCCTGGTTCCGTCATCCTGTCCGGCGTCATGATGCTGGAGCACCTCGGCTGGCAGGAAGCGGCCGACCTCATCTACAAAGGCATGGAAACTTCGATCAACAACAAAACGGTTACGTATGACTTCGCCCGCCTCATGGAAGGCGCCAAAGAAGTCAAATGCTCCGAGTTCGCCGATCAAGTCATCGCCAACATGTAACTTACCAAAGCCCGCTTAGGCGGGCTTTTCCACTCTTCCGGCGCATTCTCGACAACGGCATTCGGCCGGCGGCAAGCGTTGATCTGCAAGCGGCGAGGATGGCTGCAGCGAGGCCGCCTTTGGCGTCATAGGTTCGACATTCCAATCCGATGGAGGTTATTCACATGGCAATTAAGCGCAATAAGATCACGGTTGTAGGCGCAGGCTTCACCGGAGCGACGACGGCTCTCATGCTGGCTCAAAAAGAGCTGGGCGACGTCGTTCTCGTCGACATTCCGCAGCTCGAGAACCCGACGAAGGGCAAGTCGCTCGACATGCTCCAGGCTTCCCCGGTTCAAGGCTTCGATGCCAACATCATCGGCACGTCCAACTATGACGATACGAAGGATTCCGACATCGTCATCATCACGGCCGGCATCGCCCGCAAGCCGGGCATGAGCCGCGACGATCTCGTGAATACGAACGCCGGCATCGTCCGTTCCGTATGCGAGAACATCAAGGTGTCGAGCCCGAACGCTTATGTCATCATCCTCTCCAACCCGGTAGACGCGATGACCTATGCCGCCTTCGAGACGCTCGGCTTCCCGAAAAACCGCGTCATCGGCCAATCCGGCGTGCTCGATACGGCCCGCTACTGCACGTTCATCGCGCAAGAGCTCAACGTTTCCGTCGAAGACGTGCGCGGCTTCGTGCTCGGCGGACACGGCGACGACATGGTTCCGCTCGTCCGCTACTCCAACGTCGGCGGCATCCCGATCGAGAAGCTGATCCCGGCCGACCGCATCGAGGCGATCGTGCAGCGCACCCGCGTCGGCGGCGGCGAAATCGTAGGCCTGCTCGGCAACGGCAGCGCCTACTACGCTCCGGCGGCATCGCTCGTGCAAATGACCGAAGCGATCCTGAAGGACAAAAAACGCATTCTGCCGGTCATCGCCCTGCTGGAAGGGGAATACGGCTACGACGGCCTCTTCCTCGGCGTGCCTGCCATTCTCGGCGGCGACGGCATCGAGAAAGTATTCGAGCTTGAGCTGACGGCCGAAGAAAAAGCGGCGCTCGACAAATCCGCCGAGTCCGTGCGCAACGTTGTGAAGGTTGTAGCCGGCACGAACGCGTAAGCGGGACTCGTCGCGGGTCGATCCGGAACAATATCCTGGGGCCTTCGGGTTCCGGGATATTTTCTTTTGTGAGAAGGAGAGAATTTTTAAGAGGATCCGATTTCAGGTAAGGTCTTAAACGGGTATCGATCCTCCGAAGCATATAGAACACGCGAGAACCGGCTGAAGGAGGCTGAAGATGGAAGAGGAGTCCTTGATTACACATGAAGAATATTTGACATCCGCGGAGCTTTTCCGCTCGGCATTTCCGACCTTCGCCGCCGAGGTCGAACGAGTGGAGGCCCGGCGAGGCCGGCTGAACGACTTCCAGCTGATGCAGGCGGTGAGCAAGGCGACCGACAGCATCGTCATCCTCGGCTGGAACTGCCGCAAGACGGTCGCGGCCATGTTCGACGTCTACGCCGAAATCTATCGCCGCGAAGGCAGGGAAGCGGCCGACAAATGGGTCGAAGCAACCTTTGGCGTATCCTACTCGCCGGAAGCGGGCGAAGTCAGGCAAAGCCTGCTGGAAGCGATGGACAGGGTGACGGTGCTCATCAAGGCCAAGGAAGCCGAGCTGCAGCTGCTGTACCGGGAGCTCCACGAGCTGAAGTCAAGGCTGGAGGAGCCGCAGGCGGTCATGAATGCGGCTGTCGACGAAGAGGAATAGATGGCGCTGGCGGAAGCCGCGGCATTCGGGAAGGACGGCTAGGCTCCTGCTCGCCATTCATGAGAAGAGGAGCAATGGAGCGGTTCGGGTCGTTCCCGAGGGACATCAGGCGTTGATCGCGCGGCGAAGAACCGCGTGGTCCGCCTGTTTGTCGATTCCGGGGAATTCCGGGGCCGGCCGGTCCGCCGGAAGAGCGTCATGCGGCCGGTCCATGCTATAATAGACTTCACCGATAGAATCAACTAGGCTGGACGGCCGGGAGGTCTTTATGGATACAGCTGCTGGGCACATAGAGGCAGAAGCCGGCTTGCGCACGCATACGGCCGGCATAGACATCGGCACGACCTCGCTCGCCGTGACGGTCTGGGATGCGTCATCCGGGCTCGCCGTACACACTGCGGCCGCGCCGAACCGGGCATGGCTTCCGGCGGAGCATCCGTGGGAAAAGCTTCAGGATCCGGAGCGGATCGTCAGCGATGCGGCAGCGCTGCTGGAGCAGTGCCGGCCTTGGCGCGGCAGGCTCGCCGGAATCGGGATTTCCTCGCAGATGCACGGCATCCTCTATGCAGACGAAATGGAAGAGCCGTCAGTCCATTGTATACATGGCAGGACGCGCGAGGAGGAAGAGCTCGGGCGGGGGAAGAAGCGGCAGGAGAGTCCCATGCCTCCTTGCTGTCCCGGCTGTCGGGAAGCAGCGTCTACAGCGGTTATGGATCGGCAACCCACAGCTATAATAGGGAAAATGGCCTGGTCCCGGATGGAGCGGCCTCGCTGTGCACGATCGGCGATTATGCGGCGATGAGGCTGTGCGGAGCCTGCGAGCCGGTCATGGACGCCACTCAGGCAGCTGCGATCGGCTTGTTCGAGCCGGAGACCGGGCGCTTCGACGAGGACGTCATCGTCGAAGCGGGCATGGAGCCGGACCTGTTTCCGCGGGTCGCAGCGGCCGCGGAGGAAGCGGCTGTCGGCCGGACGAATGACGGCATTCCGGTCTATGCGGCCATCGGCGACAGCCAGGCTGGCTTCATCGGCGGCGCCGGCATCAGGAAGGGAACGCTGCTCGTTACGATCGGCACGGGCGCCCAGATCGCGCTCTACAGCGGGGAGCGGGTTTTGGCGGAAGGGCTGGAATCGAGGCCGATGCCGGGCGGAGGCTGGCTTTTGACAGGCGCGGCTCTCGCGGGAGGCAAGAGCTATGAGCTGCTGGAGCGCTTCCTGCGGGAAGCGGCGGAGCTGGCTGGAGGCGCGGCGCCGGAGCGGCTGTACAGCCGCATGAATGAAGCTGCCGAAGCCGAGCTGGACCGGCTGGAGCGGGAAGGCATCAAGCCGGAGCTGACCGTCTCGCCGTCATGGCTCGGAAGCCGGAGCGAGCCGGAGGCTTCCGGCAGCATCACCGGCATCCGCGAGGACGGCTTCACGGTGCCGGGCTTGATCGCCGGATTTCTGCAGGGAACGGTCGACGAGCTGCTGGACATGCTCGCTCCGCTGCCTGCCGGGCTGCGCGCGGGTATCGCACGCATCGCGGGCACGGGCAACGGAATCCGGCGCAATCCGGCCATGCGGCGTCTGCTCGCCGCAAGGACCGGCTTGCCGCTCCGGACGGCGGCGATGACAGAGGAAAGCGCCGCCGGAGCCGCGCTGCATGCGGCCGTCATGTCCGGATTGTACCGCAGCCATGAACATGCGATGCTCGCCGCCGGCAATGCCGGAGGGCAGCTTGAAGGATAAAAGGAATGCCGCGCCGTCGGGGACGGCGCAAGAAGGGGGTTCATCGATGATTATGCTGGAGGAAGCGCGCGATTTGCTGAAACGCGTCTACGGCTACGATTCATTCCGGCAGGGGCAGGAGGATATCATCGCGGCTATTACGGGAGGCAGCGATACGCTGGCGATTCTGCCTACCGGCGGCGGCAAGTCGGTCTGTTATCAGATTCCGGCGATGCTGCTTGCCGGCACGACCATCGTCGTCTCGCCGCTCATCTCCCTGATGAAGGATCAGGTCGACGCCTTGCGCAGGGTCGGCGTTCCGGCCGCCTTCCTCAACAGCTCTCTCGGCGCTGCCGAATACCGCGAGGTGCTGAGGGCCGCCTTGAACGGCGAATACAAGCTGCTGTACGTGGCTCCGGAGCGGCTCGACGCTCCCATGTTCGGGGAGCTGTCGGAGCGGATGCGCATTCCGCTCATCGCGATCGACGAGGCTCACTGCGTGTCCCAGTGGGGGCATGATTTCCGCCCGAGCTACCGGCAGCTGGCCGGCTGGATCACGCGGATGGAGGACCGCCCGCTCGTCGCCGCCTTCACGGCGACGGCGACGCCGGAAGTCTCGCGCGATATCGCGAACATGCTCGCCCTGCGCGATCCGAGCATCTTCATCAACGGCTTCGCCAGGGAGAACCTGTCGCTGTCGGTCGTCAGCGGCGCCGACAAGAAACGGTTCCTGACCCGCTTCCTGCAGGAGCGCCCGGATCAGTCGGGCATCATCTATGCCGCGACGCGCAAGGAGACGGAGGCTGTCCACGCGGAGCTGCTGCGCCAAGGCATACCCGCCGGCAAATACCATGGCGGCCTTGGCGACGAGGAGCGCGCCGATGCGCAGGAGAAATTCCGCTTCGACGAGACGCGCGTCATGGTCGCCACCAATGCCTTCGGCATGGGCATCGACAAGCCGAACGTCCGCTTCGTCCTGCACTGGCAGATGCCCGGCGATCTGGAATCCTACTACCAGGAGGCGGGACGTGCCGGACGCGACGGCGAGGAGAGCGAATGCCTCCTCTTGTTCGAGCCGCAGGATGTGCAGATCCAGCGCTTCCTCATCGAGCAGGGAGCGGGCGACGACGGACGCAAGAGCGTGCAGCTGTCCAAGCTGTATTCCATGATGAACTATGCCCGTACGGAACGCTGCCTGCAGCAGTTCATCGTCGACTATTTCGGCGAGAAGGGCGTGCAGCCTTGCGGCAAATGCGCCAACTGCCTCGACAAGAGCGAGCGGCTCGACATGACCTCCGAGGCTCAAAAGGCGCTCAGCTGCGTCGGCCGCATGAAAGGGCGCTTCGGCGTCGCGATGGCGGCGAAGGTGCTGAAGGGCTCCCGCGACAAGAAGATCATCCAGTTCGGGCTGGACCGGCTGTCCACCTACGGCCTCATGAGGGAATGGCCGGAGAAGGAAGTCTCCGACTGGCTCTACTGGCTCGTCGCCGAAGGCTACCTCCGCATGAGCGAGGGCCAGTATCCGACGGTGTCGCTGACGGCGGAGGCGCTGCCGGTGCTCGAGGGCAGCAAGACGGTCGTGCGCCGCAAGATCACGACGGTACGCAAGGCCGCCCAGAGCGGCGGAGGCGAGTCCTCGCCGCTGTTCGAGGCGCTGCGCGACTGGCGCCGGGCAGCCGCTGCCCGCGAGGGCGTGCCGCCGTTCATGCTCTTCTTCGACGCGACGCTGCGCGAGCTGGCGGCGGCGCGGCCGTCGTCGATGGACGAGCTGATGAGCGTGAAAGGAATCGGCGCCGCCAAGGCGGGCAAGTACGGCGAGGAGCTGCTCGCGATCACGTCCGGAGCGGCCGCGGATCTCTCCGGAGAGCCGGATCGGTTCAGCCGGGGTGGAGG
>NZ_CBRA020000168.1:0-20732 GCF_000469945.2 Paenibacillus sp. P22
CCTGACGCTTGAACAAGCCCAGCTGTTGATGGAGCAGGGGACGATGGAGCAGCGCCTGCTTCCTGCGGAAGCGGCGCTTGCCCACATGCCGCGCTCCAGCGCCGCCCCGCCGGCTATGCGCCAAGCTCTGCAAGGCCGCCGGATTCCGGTCGAGTGGCTGGACGAGCGTCCTGCGGAAGGAAGCCAATTCCGGCTTTATGGCCAGGACGGCTCCTTTGCCGGCGTGTTTGAAATTACGGAAGACGGAAGCATGGTGAAGCCGGTGAAGGTGTTCGCCCGGCCCGATTCGGAATAGCGGATCGCCATGCGGGCCGCAGAGCCGGGATCCGGGATTTCTCTGGAACCGGGGCTGCAGGCTTCCTGAAGATTAAAAGGAATGCGGGTGAATGGAAGTGGAGATTTACGAACTGAGCTACCCGATCAACGGCAGCAATGAACCGGCGTTTTCCCCGGCGCCGTGCTGCCTGGCTATCGGGCATTTTGACGGCGTCCATCTCGGGCACCGCCATGTGATCGACCGTGCTGTCGAAGAGGCCCGCCAATCGGGAACCCGCGCCGCGGTGATGACGTTCCACCCGCATCCCCGCGAAGTGCTCGGCATCGGCAGCGGCTTCGCCGAATGCCTGACGCCGCTCGACGCGAAGCTGGAGCTGTTCCGGGAAGCAGGGGCGGATGCCGTCTTCATCATGCAATTCGACCCTGCCTTTGCCGCCATCAGTCCCGAGATGTTCGCTAGGGAGGTGCTGGTGCCGCTCGGCGTCAGCCATGCCGTCGTCGGCTTCGACTTCACGTTCGGAAGCCGCGGCGCAGGAACCCCGCACATGCTGGCTGAGCTGGGAAGCGGAAGCTTCACGGTCGATATTGTTCCGGCCGCACAGAGGGACGGGCTCAAAGTCAGCAGCACCTATGTGCGGGAAGCGCTGGAGGACGGCCGCGTCGAGCTCGCGGCCGAGCTGCTGGGAAGGCCTTACCGGGTCAGCGGCATCGTCGTGCACGGCGATGCCAGGGGAAGGCTGCTCGGCTTCCCCACGGCCAACCTGAGTCCGGACCAGCCTTACGTCCTGCCTCGGCTTGGCGTCTATGCGGTCAAGGTCAGGATTCCTTCTCCCCTAGGGGGGGAGCCTGCTGTCCATGATGCGGTGCTGAACCACGGAATGAAGCCTACGTTCAACAAGGACAAGATCGTCCCCGTTCTTGAAGCCCATCTGCTTGATTTCGAGGGAGATCTGTACGGGAACAGGCTGGAGATCGACTTCGTTCATTTCCTGCGAACGGAACAGAAGTTCTCGGGAATCGACGAGCTCGTCTCCCAGCTTGGCCGAGACAAGGCTCGCGCCAGGGAATTGCTGGAGGACTGAGCGGCGCTGCGGAAGAGCTTCCGAGCGGCAGGCGTTTACTTTGTTACCCGTAGATGCTATACTGTTTAATGTTGTCCGGAATTGCTCCGGCCATCACGGCCTTGGCTTGGCCTGTCCGCTCTCACCGGCGGCGGCGAGGCTGACGGCGGCTACTCAAGCAACCTATTACGTAATTGGAGGTGAACTAGGATGGCACTTACGCAAGAACGCAAGCAAGAGCTCATCGAAGAGCACAAGACGCATGCAAGCGACACCGGCTCTCCTGAAGTTCAGGTCGCAATCCTTACTCAGAACATCGTGAACCTTACGGATCACCTGCGGACGCACAAGAAAGATCATCACTCGCGCCGCGGTCTTCTGAAAATGGTCGGTCAGCGCCGCAAGCTGCTGGCATACCTGAAAAACAAGGATGTTAGACGTTACAGCGCTCTGATCGAGAAGCTCGGTCTTCGCCGCTAAGAAGCTGTTGAAGAAGCAACCTGGTTGTCCAGCTGTCCGGGATTCCCGGAAGGGCTGCAGCCCGGTTGCTTTTTATAATCAATTCGACAAGTGTATTTTTACATATCCGGACAAGGCTTCAGGAGAAGGTCGGGCGTCCGCGCCGGGCAGGATAACCCGAGGCTGCGCCGAATATTTTTCTAGATTAGGAGGGATATCATGCACCAGGTTCAAATGACACTGGGGGGTCGCCAGCTGACCCTCGAAAGCGGCCGCCTGGCCAAGCAGGCCAATGCTGCCGTTACGGTACGATATGGCGATACCGTCGTCCTCTGTACCGTTACCGCTTCTTCGGGTCCGAAGGATCTGGACTTCTTCCCGCTTACGGTCAACTATGAGGAGCGCCTCTACGCCGTGGGCAAGATTCCTGGAGGCTTCATCAAGCGCGAAGGACGCCCGAGCGAGAAGGCTATCCTTTCGAGCCGCTTGACCGACCGTCCGATCCGTCCGCTGTTCCCGGAAGGGTTCCGCAACGATGTTCAAGTGCTGAACCTCGTCATGAGCGTGGATCAGGATTGCCCGCCTGAAATTGCCGCGATGATCGGCACAGGCGCTGCGCTGAGCATTTCCGACGTTCCGTTCAACGGACCGATCGGAGGCGTCATCGTAGGCCGAGTGGACGGCAAGTTCATCATCAACCCGACGGTCGAGCAGGAAGAAGCCAGCGATCTCAAACTCGTTGTTTCCGGCACGAAAGACGCCATCATGATGGTGGAAGCCGAAGCCAACGAGCTGACGGAGGAAGTCATGCTGGAAGCGATCATGTTCGGCCATGAAGAAATCAAGAACATCGTGGCTACGATCGACGAGCTGACGGCTCAATGCGGCAAGGAAAAGATGGAGGTTGTTCTCCATACCGTCGATTCCGAAGTCAACGACGCTGTCCGGGCGTTCGCTTCCGCACGTCTGATCGAAGCGATCCGCATCGAGGAAAAGCATGCCCGCCAGGAAGCGATCGATCTCGCGAACAGCGAAGCGGTCGCCCACTTCCAGGAAGTCTATGCGGAAACTCCGGAGCTCATGGGCGACGTAAAGGAAACGCTGTACGACATCGTCAAGGAAGAAGTGCGCCGCCTCATTACGCATGACAAGATTCGTCCGGACGGACGCGGACTCGACGAGATCCGTCCCATCGACTGCGACGTATCGGTGCTGCCCCGCACGCACGGCACAGGCCTTTTCACGCGCGGCCAGACGCAGGCGCTCAGCGTCTGCACCCTGGGAGCGCTCGGCGATGTCCAGATTCTCGACGGCATCAGCCCGGAGACGACCAAGCGCTTCATGCATCATTACAACTTCCCGCCGTTCAGCGTCGGCGAAGCACGCCCTCTGCGCGCGCCTGGACGCCGCGAGATCGGACACGGAGCCCTCGGCGAACGCGCCCTTTCCAAGGTTCTTCCTTCGGAAGCCGATTTCCCGTACACGATCCGCCTCGTATCCGAGGTGCTGGAATCCAACGGCTCCACTTCGCAAGCGAGCATCTGCGCCAGCTCCCTGGCCATGATGGACGCAGGCGTACCGATCAAGGCGCCGGTAGCCGGCGTGGCGATGGGGCTGATCAAGGACGGAGAGCATTTCTCCATCCTGACGGACATTCAAGGCATGGAAGATCATCTCGGGGACATGGACTTCAAGGTCGCCGGCACCGCTGAAGGCGTAACGGCCATCCAGATGGACATCAAGATCGACGGCATCGACCGCGCGATTCTGACCCAGGCTCTGGAGCAGGCCCGCGTAGGCCGCATGCATATCCTGGACAAGATGAACGCCACGATGAGCAAGCCGCGCGAGAGCCTGTCGGCATACGCGCCTAAGATCATGACGCTGCGCATCAATCCGGACAAGATCCGCGATGTCATCGGCGCAGGCGGCAAGATCATCAACAAGATCATCGAGGAGACGGGAGTCAAAATCGATATCGAGCAGGACGGCATGGTCTACATCGCTTCTTCCAACGAAGAGATGAACAAGCGCGCCCGCGCCATCATCGAAGGCATCGTCAAGGAAGTCGTCGTCGGCGAAATCTACACCGGCACGGTGAAGCGCGTCGAGAAGTTCGGGGCGTTCGTGGAGATTCTCCCGAACAAGGACGGATTGGTCCACATTTCCCAGCTGTCGACGGAGAGGGTAGCCAAGACGGAAGACGCCGTCAACATCGGCGACGTCATCACCGTCAAAGTCACGGAGATCGACCAGCAGGGACGCATCAATCTGTCCCGCAAAGCGGTGCTTACGGCCGAGGCTCCTTCCCAAGCCTGATTCCGGCTGGAATTGCAGCCCGTCGAAAACTCAGAGCCAGAGACACTCTCTGGTTCTTTTTTATTTGCCTGCGCGGCCATGTCCGTACGCCTTTTGTTCTTGGGAACATTCCCCGACCCGCGGAGTCCAAGCCGCATAAATTGTCCCTCTTATTCATAGGAATCATGGAGAAGAGTGGAGGGATGTAGCGATGAAACTGCGGCAATGGGGCTTGTCCGCCGCCTTCGGCGCAGCCGTCGTCCTGCTTGCGGTCAGTTATGGCGGCGCCGGAGGGTACGTTCAGGCGATCAAAAGCGGTGAAATCCGGTCGGCCATGCTGCTGACAGACAACGAAGAGGCGCTGCGGACGGAAATCAAGCAGGAGGCGGAAAAGCGCTATATCCCGCCGGTGGATGCCAAGGTCGACCGTTGGTTCCGGGCGATACCGGGCTATGACGGGCGCGAAGTCGATATCGAGGCCACCTACCGGCAAGCGAAGCTTCGTCCCGATGCCCCTGTTCAATATGTGTACAAGGCGGTCAAGCCGAAGGTAAGCGTGGAGGACTATCCGCTGGAGCCGGTCTATCGGGGCAATCCCGCGAAGCCGACGGCCTCGTTCATGATCAATGTCGCGTGGGGCAATGAATATTTGGAGCCGATGCTGGCGACTCTCGACCGGTACGGAGTCAAGGCGACCTTTTTCCTGGATGGATCCTGGCTGAAAAAATATCCGGAGGAAGCGCGTAAAATCCAGGCGGCAGGCCACGAGATTTCCAATCATGCCTACTCTCATCCCGATATGAGCAAGCTCGGAATGGAGCAGCAGACGTCGCAGATCACGCGCACCGAGCAGCTGCTCAAGGATACGCTCGGCGCAAGCAACCGGCTGTTCGCCCCGCCATCGGGTAGCTACAACGCCTCGACGATCAAAGCCGCGCGCGCGCAAGGACTGAGGACGGTCATGTGGACGCTGGATACGGTGGATTGGCGCAAGCCTTCGCCGGGCTCGGTCGTCGACAAGATCGCACGAGGCATCGGGCCGGGATCGCTTATTCTGATGCATCCGACCGCAAGCTCGAGAGATGCGCTCGAAGGCATGATCAAGGCGGCAAAACGCAAAGGACTGCTGCTTGTGCCCGTCAGCGAAACGATTTCGGAGGAGCGGATCGAGGCTCCGGTTGAGGCCAAACCTTAATTTTGTTATGATGATAATCAAACTCAAGGAGGAGATCCGGTGAATATATATAGACTCAGCAACGGTCTGCGCGTTGTCGCGGAACCGATTCCCACCTGCCGTTCCGTATCGTTCGGCATTTGGGTCAAGACGGGATCCCGCAGCGAAACGCCGTCCAACAACGGTATCTCCCATTTTATCGAGCATATGCTCTTCAAAGGCACGGATACACGCAGCGCCAAGGATATCGCCGACCTGTTCGACGGCATCGGGGGCAATGTGAATGCGTTCACGGCAAAGGAATATACATGCTATTTCGCCAAGGTGCTCGACCAGCATCTGCCGCTTGCGGTCGATGCTCTCGCGGACATGTTCTTCAACTCCAGGTTCGACGAGGAAGAACTGGCGAAGGAAAAGAACGTCATCTTCGAAGAGATCGCCATGTACGAGGACACGCCGGACGACAAGGTCCATGACGAGGCTTCCCGGGCTTCCTACGGGGACCATCCGCTCGCTTATTCCATCTTGGGTTCCGAAGAGCGGCTGACTTCCATGGGGCCGGCCGACCTGCGCGGGTATATGAAGGAACAATATACGCTGGAGAACACGGTCATCAGCGTCGCGGGCAACATCGAGGAAAAGGGGCTGCTGGAGCTTCTGGAGGCCAAGTTCGGCAGCTTCTCCGACAGCGGGCTTGGACGGAGCCTGGAGGCTCCCGAGTTCAAGGGAGAGTACTTGTTCCGCCCGAAAAAAACGGAGCAGAACCATATCTGTCTCACGTTCCCGGGCTGTTCCATTTCCGACGACAACCTGTACGCGATGATCCTGCTCAACAACGCCCTCGGCGGCGGCATGAGCTCCCGGCTGTTCCAGGAAATCCGCGAGAAGCGGGGACTCGCCTATTCGGTCTATTCCTACCATACCTCCTATGCCGATTCGGGACTGTTCACCGTCTACGCCGGAACGGCTCCGCGCCAGACCGCGGATGTGCTTGACCTGACGATGGAGCTGCTCGGCGACGTCTCGGCCAAGGGCCTCACCGATGCGGAGCTGACGAGGGGCAAGGAGCAGCTCAAGGGAAGTCTGATCCTCAGCCTGGAAAGCACGAGCAGCCGGATGAACCGCAATGGCAAAAACGAGCTCATGCTCGGCCGCCACTATACGCTCGACGAGATGATCGAGCGGATCGAAGCGGTCAAAATGGAAGATATCCGCGCCGTGACGGCTTCGATGCTGAAGGTTCCGTTCGCCGTGGCTATGGTCGGCTCCGAAGAAGGGCCGGCCGCCAAGCTGAGGAGGGACCAATTTGTTTCCGGTGCAGTTTAAGCGTCTTCCCGGCAACGAGGATGTGCCTCTGCCGCTGCGGATGTCGGAAGCGGCGGCAGGCTTCGACCTGCATGCCTCTGTAGCGGATCCGTTGCTGCTTCAGCCAGGAGAGCGCGCGCTTGTTCCGACCGGCTTCGCCATGGCGATGCCGGAAACGCTGGAGGCCCAGATCCGGCCTCGGAGCGGGCTTGCGTACAAGCATGGCATTACGGTGCTTAATTCTCCGGGAACGATCGATGCCGACTACCGCGGAGAAGTGAAGGTGCTTCTGGTCAACCTGGGCCAGCAGCCGTTCACGATCAACAGGGGCGAGCGGATCGCCCAGATGGTATTCCAGGCCGTTGCGGCCGTATCCGTCTCCGAGGTCGAAGAGCTGAGCGAGACGGTTCGCGGGGCCGGGGGATTCGGACATACGGGCGTATGAAGCCGTTGTCCTAGATTTCTCATCCCGACTAAAAGGCTGTCCGGCGCCACCCATGGGGGTGGCGCCGGACAGCCTTTTGCATGTACCGGACCTCAATTTTCTCGGGCAGTCCGACCTGCCGTCCTTGCCTATGTGTCCGCTCGGGAGGAGGCGGCCGGGCACCGGGAAGGAAAGCCCGATTCCGCAGTAACCCTCGTATGCGCCGCGGCATACCATGGTCTAGACGCACGAAAGCGGCTGGAGCGGAGGCGGGGGAGCCTTTCCCAAGCTTGAGTGAGTGCAGCGGCATGGGCCGGTGCAGCCGGCCATGTGCCGCTTAAGGGCGATCAAGGTGAGAGGAAGTGACGCCAGCATGCTGACCGGCGTTCAGGTGCTGCTGATCGGCGGCGACGCAAGGCAGCTAGAGGTCATCCGCAGGCTGTCGGAACTGGATGCAGCCGTTACGGTGTCCGGATTTGACGGACTCCGAACCCTTCCGGACGGAACCGTGGACAATGAGCTTCGCGACGAGCTGTTCGACAAGGCAGACGCCATTCTTCTGCCTGCTGTAGGGACGGACGACAACGGCATTATACCGGCTGCTTTCAGCAATTCCGAACTGCGCCTGACGGATGCGCAGCTTGCGCGTGTCCCAGACCATTGCAAGGTCTATGCCGGCATGGCGAGGCCTTATTTGAAGTCGTTGTGCGCCAGCCGCGGAATCGAGCTTGTGGAGCTGTTCGAGCGGGACGACGTGGCGATATCGAATTCGATTCCGACGGCGGAAGGCGCCGTCAAAATGGCTATTGAGAATACGGACATCACCATTCACGGCTCCTCGTGCATGGTGCTCGGCCTCGGGCGGACGGGACTTACGCTTATCCGTACCCTTCAGGGCCTGGGCGCCCGGGTGCTTGCAGGAGTGCACCGTCCCGAGCATTTCGCAAGAGCGCAGGAAATGGGCGCAAAGCCTTTCTACACAAGGGATTTGCTCGATCACGCAGCCAATATCGACTTGCTTTTTAACACAATTCCAACTATGATAGTCACAGCGCAAATGATTGCTAGAATGCCCTCCCGCGCCGTTATTATCGACCTGGCCTCCAAGCCCGGCGGTACGGATTTCCGCTTTGCGGAGAAGCGCGGACTGAAGGCGATTCTTGCTCCCGGATTGCCGGGAATCGTTGCCCCTGTGACTGCCGGCCGAATCATAGCTGATTGTGTCACTCAGCTGATTATGGAAGACATCAGCGCGCGGGGGAATGAATGATGAACTGGAACGGACTAACGGTCGGTTATGCCCTGTCGGGCTCTCACTGCACGTTCGCGGAAGTCATGCCTCAGATTCAACGCTTCGTCGATGCCGGCGCCAACGTCGTGCCGATCGTCACGCAGAGCCTGATGACGACGGACACCCGCTTCGGTACAGCCCAGGAGTGGAAGAGCAAGCTGCTCGAGATTACCGGCAATGAGATCATCTCGACGATCGTCCAGGCCGAGCCGCTCGGGCCTTCCAAGCGGATCGACGTGCTGCTGATCGCTCCATGCACGGGCAATACGACGAGCAAGCTTGCGAACGCTCTGACCGACAGCGCCGTCCTGATGGCGGCCAATTCGCAGATGCGCAACGGCAGGCCGGTCGTCATCGGAATCTCGACCAACGACGGCCTTGGGCTGAACATGGCGAACATCGCGAAGCTGATGGCGGCGAAGAGCATCTACTTCGTGCCGTTCGGCCAGGATGATCCGGTGAACAAGCCGAATTCGCTCGTCGCCAAGATGGACCTTGCCATGGAAGCATGCGAGCATGCCTTGCAAGGCAAGCAGATGCAGCCCGTCCTCATCGAGAGAAGTTAGGCATGGCGCCTTTGGAGACCGATGGAGACATCGCGGCTGCGGCGAGTGCATAAGGTTGCTAATAAGCCAGACCGTGCCGGCTCCTCCATGGAGGAGCCGGTTTCAACAAAGACAGGTGCGGAGAACCGGCTTTCAAGACAGCCGGCCGGGAATTCTCCAGCCGTTATGCGGCGCGGAACAAGAGAACGCCAGCCGGCAGCATGCTGCCGCTGGCGGCTTTTCTATGATTCAGCCATAAAGGGTTTCAACTGCATGCTATCAGGGAGAGGAGCGGCTTCAAGGAAGAAGCCGCTTCAGCGAAGGGATGTCATCCATGGGGGTACGGGTTTTAAAATTCGGCGGCACTTCGGTGGCGACCAAGCAGACCAGGGAGCTGGTCGTCCGTCATATCCAGCGCGAGCTGGGCGAAGGCCATCGTCTAGTCGTAGTCGTATCGGCGATGGGGCGCAGCGGGGATCCGTATGCGACGGATACGCTGCTGTCTCTCGCCAGTGAAGAGGGCGGAGAGATTCCGGCTCGCGAACGGGATCTGCTCATGGGCTGCGGAGAAATCATTTCGGCCGTCGTCTTGAGCACGGCTCTGGCATCCAGGGGAATTCCCTGCGTCGCCTTGACGGGCGGCCAAGCCGGAGTCGTGACCGGCAGCCAGTTCGGCGAAGCCCGCATCGAGGAAATCCGCACCGACCGCATGATCGGGCATCTGGACCGGGGAGAAGTGGTCATTGTGACCGGCTTCCAGGGACAGAACGGACAGGGAGACCTGACGACGCTCGGCCGCGGAGGAAGCGATACGTCCGCCACGGCGCTCGGGGCGGCGCTGCATGCCGAGATCGTCGATATTTATACCGACGTGAACGGGATTCTGACCGCAGATCCAAGAATTGTAAAAGACGCGAAGCCGCTTACCGTAGTCGGTTACGCCGAGATATGCAACATGGCGCGCCAAGGGGCCAAGGTGATCCATCCCCGGGCGGTCGAGATCGCCCAGCAGGCCAGAATTCCGCTCCGTGTCCGCTCAACATTCTCGGATGACGAGGGGACGCTCGTGACGGATATGCCGACGGCTCTGAGCATCGCGTCGCCGCTGCGCGACCGCCACGTGACGGGAATCGCTCATGTCCAGGGCGTCACGCAGATATCCGTCCGGACGGTTGAAGGCATAGCGGATATGCAGCTCCAGGTGTTCCAATCGATGGCCCGCAGCGGGATCAGCGTCGACTTCATCAACGTGACGCCCGCCGGAGCTCTCTATACGGTATTCGACCGTGACGCCGACAAGGCGGTCCAAGTTCTGCAAGGGCTCGGCTTCGAGCCGCAGACGGTGAACGGCTGCGCCAAGGTGTCCGTCATCGGCGGCGGAATGAACGGCGTTCCCGGCGTCATGGCGCGCATCGTCGAGGCGCTGACGGAGCAAGGCATTCCGATTCTCCAGTCGGCGGATTCCAATACGACGATCTGGGTGCTCGTCCGGGAGGAGCATATGGGCAACGCCTTGCGCGCCCTGCATGCGAAGTTCGAGCTTCATTTATAGGATAGAGTTGGGCGGGCAGGCGGCATCCGCCTGCCGCTCTTGAGAGCGAGACAGAAGCAGCGGGTCTGGCCGTCATGGTTGTCCGCTGGAACAGGGGAGGAACAGAGATGGATTATGGCAGATTGATTACGGCAATGGTAACTCCGTTCCACAATGACGGCAGCATCGACTGGAAGACGACGGGGCTGCTCATCGACCATCTTATCGAAGCGCAGGGAAGCGATTCCATCGTCGTCAGCGGTACGACCGGCGAGTCTCCGACGCTTGCCGAAGCCGAAAAGCTGGAGCTGTTCCGCTTCGCCGTCAAGCATGCGGCCGGGCGTGCCCGCATCATCGCCGGCACCGGCAGCAACGATACGGCCCATTCCGTCCACCTGACCAAGCTGGCCGAGCAGGCGGGAGTGGACGGCATTCTGCTGGTCGTGCCTTATTACAACCGGCCAAGCCAGGAGGGCATGTACCGCCACTTCAGGACGATCGCCGAAGCGACCGCGCTTCCCGTCATGCTGTACAATGTGCCTGGCCGGACCGTGGCGAGCATGGATGCGCGGACGACGATCCGGCTCGCTCGCGATGCGGCCAATATCGTTGCGACCAAGGAATGCCATTCGCTGGATCATGTTTCGGAGATCATATCCGGAGCTCCTGCCGAATTCCGTGTCTATACGGGCGACGACAGCGCGACGCTGCCGGCGATGGCGGTCGGCGCCTACGGGGTCGTCAGCGTAGCGAGCCATATCGTCGGCTCCGAGATGAAGGCGATGATCGAAGCCTATCTGGCCGGCCGTCCGGCCGAAGCCGCCGCGTCGCACCGGAAGCTGCTTCCGGTGTTCAACGGATTGTTCAAGGCTCCGAATCCCGTTCTCGTGAAGAAGGCGCTTGAGCTGAAAGGACTGCCTGTCGGCGGTGTCCGGCTGCCGCTCGTCGAAGCGGACGAAGCCGAAACTTCCGCCTTGGTCCAGCTGCTTGGCTTATAGAAGATCGTTTTCTGCAACCGATGCGCCTAGCTGCGCATCGGTTTTTTTGTCGTATTGACCGGATGCATCCTGTCACCCTTTTCATCCGCGCTTGCAATCCCGGCTCCGGATGATGATTTGCGGCGGAGACAAATATTGCGGCTGGAATTTCCAATCGGCTTGTGTTCCATCTTTTGCATCATGTATAATATTCCTAAGTGAATGGTGCGGCAAAGTGAATATCGAGTCAAGCCCGGCCGCGTGGCGGCATTGCGGGTGGAGTCCGTGCATCTCATGGAAGAGTTTTTCTTAACCATAGATCTCATTCTATCTTCACATCACATAGGAGGTAAGAAATCCCTTGTCAAAAAAGAATACCCAGGACAAGCTGCTCATCTTCGCCCTCGGCGGCGTCGGCGAGATCGGCAAGAATATGTATGTCATCCAATACGGCAATGACATCGTAGTCGTTGACTCAGGCCTCAAGTTCCCGGAAGAGGACATGCTCGGAATCGACATCGTCATCCCGGACATCACGTATCTGACCGATAACCGCGACAAAGTCCGCGGCATCGTCATCACCCACGGACACGAAGACCACATCGGCGGCCTTCCGTACGTGCTCCGCCATCTGAACGTTCCGGTATATGGAACGAAGCTGACGCTCGGCCTGATCGAGAGCAAGCTGAAGGAAGCGGGACTGCTCGGAGAGACGAAGCGGATTCTCATCAATGCCGACTCCGAGCTTGAGCTCGGCGAGATCCGCACGACGTTCTTCAAGACGAACCACAGCATTCCGGATTCGGTCGGCGTATGCCTCGAGACGCCGGAAGGCACTGTCGTCCATACGGGCGACTTCAAGTTCGACTTTACGCCGGTCAACGACCAGTTCGCCGACCTGCAGCGCATCGCCGAGATCGGCAAGCGCGGCGTGCTCGCTCTGCTGTCGGACAGCACGAACGCGGAGCGTCCGGGCATGACCCCTTCGGAGAGCAACGTCGGCGTGGAGCTGACGGAAATTTTCCGCAAGTCCCAGCAGCGCGTCGTCGTCGCTACCTTCGCATCCAACGTGCACCGGATCCAGCAGGTGTTCAACGCCGCGATGGCGACGAAGCGCAAGGTCGCCATCGTCGGCCGCAGCATGGTCAACGTCGTGACGATTGCCGTTGAGCTCGGATACCTGATCGTGCCTGAAGGCATGATCATCGAGCCCGAAGAAGTGAACAAGATGGCTGCAGACCGCGTTGTCGTCCTCTGCACAGGCAGCCAAGGCGAGCCGATGTCGGCTCTGACCCGCATGGCGCGCTCGACGCATCGCAAGATCGACATTTTGCCGGGCGACACCGTCATCATCGCGGCGACACCGATTCCGGGCAACGAGAAGGATGTAGGCCGTACGGTGGACGAGCTGTTCCGTCTGGGCGCCAACGTCATCTACGGACCGGGCTCCGTATCGGGCGTCCACGTATCCGGCCACGGCAGCCAGGAAGAGCTGAAGCTGATGCTCAACCTGATCAAGCCGAAGTACTTCATTCCGATCCACGGCGAGTACCGGATGCTGCGCCAGCACGCCAAGCTTGGCGAGGCAGTCGGCGTCGAGCCGAACAACATCTTCCTGATCGATATCGGCGACACGGTGGAGTTCCAGAACGGCGAAGGCCGCAAGGGCTCCAAAGTTCCATCCGGCAACGTGCTCATCGACGGCCTGGGAGTCGGCGACGTAGGCAACATCGTTCTGCGAGACCGCAAGCTGCTGTCGCAAGACGGCATTCTCGTTGTCGTCGTCACGCTGAGCAAGCAGGACGGCACGATCAAGGCTGGCCCGGACATCATTTCCCGCGGTTTCGTCTACGTCCGTGAATCCGAAGGCTTGCTGGACGAGGCGAACCGGATCGTAACGACGACCCTCAACAAGCTGATGAACGACAAGGTCAACGAATGGGCCTCGCTCAAGACGAACGTCAAGGATGCTCTTGGCCGTTTCCTCTACGAGCAGACGCGCCGCCGTCCGATGATTCTTCCGATCATCATGGAAGTTTAATTCGACCCATGAGCCTGCCTCCGATTTCGGAGGCAGGCTTTTTTGCCTGCAGGGCGGATTGTTCCCAATTCGGCAACTCTATCTGCAATTTTCGCCGCCAAAGTCTGTAACACTCACCGTAACGCTCACCGTAACGCTCTCCCTGACGCCCTCTATAACGCTCTCCCTGACGCTCTCCCTGACGCTCTCCATAATCCTCTCCATAATCCTCTCCATAATCCTCTCTATAATCCTCTCCATAATCCTCTCCGTAACCCTCACCCGAACCCTCTCCGTACCTCCTCTTGAAACCGGTTGAATATCCGTATTTTCCTCTGGCTGAATGGGACAAAGGGCTGCACCCCATACTACGATGGCAGCTATTCCGGCAATCAGGAGGGGTTAAGTTGAACAAGTACGAGGAAGCGATCGCCTCGGAGCAGGCGGAGCCGAGCGCTGCGGACAAAGCCAAGCTGGAGGCGATCCAGCAGCTGGGGCAGATGTCCGTTCCTGCCGCCGATCCATCCAACATATTTTGCATGACGATCATCGGCCAGGTCGAGGGGCATATGGTTCTGCCCCCGCAGAACAAAACGACGAAATATGAGCATCTGATTCCTCAGCTCGTGGCCGCTGAGCAAAGCAATAAGATCGAGGGGATCCTCATCGTCCTCAATACCGTCGGGGGCGACGTCGAAGCGGGGCTGGCCATCGCGGAAATGATCAGCTCCCTCAGCAAGCCGTCGGTCACGCTCGTGCTAGGCGGCGGGCATTCCATCGGCGTGCCGATCGCGGTCGCCGGCAACCGCAGCTTCATCGCGGAGACGGCTACGATGACGATTCATCCCATCCGGATGAACGGGCTTGTCATCGGCGTCCCGCAGACGTTCGAGTATTTGGAAAAAATGCAGGAGAGGGTCGTCCGCTTCGTCACTTCCCACTCCAAGGTGAAGGAGGAGACATTCAAGCAGCTGATGTTCAAGACTGGCGAATTGACTCGCGACATCGGCACGACCGTGATCGGTGAAGATGCCGTCAAGCACGGCTTGATTGATGAAGTCGGTGGTCTTGGGCAAGCTCTGCGGGAGCTGAACCGGCTGATTCAAGCAGCAAAGCCGGCTGCGGCAAACACGCTGCCGATCGCGGCTGCAGAGAGCGCGATCATGGAAGCTTCCCGAGCGGCGGATATCGGAGCGGGGGGAGGGCTGCCCCAATGACGTTGTATACGATCATGCCTCTGGAGCAGGTGCTGGAAGGAATCCGGCAGGAGCGGGCTTCAACGCTCGAAATCCAGCATGAAGGCATGCTGCTGCAGGTCGAACCGATCGCTCCCGGCGCGGGAAAGCTGATTCGAATCGTTCAGGCGGATCTGGAATGTTATTTGAATCCGGCCTATAGTCCAGGCACGCTGATTCATTACGGCTCCGGGAGCAAATAAGTAGGTTTTCCTTTTCATCGAGAAGACCGGCCTGTCGAAATCATTCCAGGCGTCTCGGGCGATAGGAACATTTCACCTCCTATGGTATAATAGTGAACCAGAGGTGAGGGATGTTGGCCAAGAAACGTCGGCGCAAAAGACGCACTTTCGGCGAAAATTTAAAATATGAAGTTTATGGAATATTGCTCATCACGGTTTCGGTAATCGCCTTATCCGGCGAAGCTACGGTCGGCAGATCGCTGTCCAAGCTGTTCGAGCTGTTGTTGGGCAAGTTTTATTTTGTGCTTGCGCTTGTCGGGATATCAGTCGGACTGTACGTGATGGTCACCCGTTCCTGGCCGACCGGCTGGACTTACCGCCGGACGGGAATTCTTCTGCTCGTGTTCGCATTCACGCTCATGAGCTCGATGTCGGAGATCGACCGCAAGCTCGGTCCGGGCGACCTCATCAGCGGATCGGCCATCATGCAGCAGCTCGGCCAGGATATTAGGGAAGGCGTGCTCATTGCGGGCGGATCAGCGGCGGCGCCCGCTGCCGGATCGATCAGCGGCGGCTATCTCGGAGCGATTCAATATTCCCTGCTCTATACGCTATTTGGCTACTTTGGAGCCAAGCTGCTTCTCATCGTCATGTTCGCCATCTCCTTGATGCTCATAACGGGACGCTCCTATGTCGATATCGGCCGCATGATCCGCATCCGGGCTGTCCATATGATCAAGCTGCTGCAGGCCAAAGCATCGGCAAGGCCGCGCAAGCCGAGGCCTCCTGCCGCGGCTTCGCAGCCATCGGCCTCTACGGTCGGCAGGACTGCGGCTGCCGATCATCTCGCCCTCGGGCTGAACGGCGACGATGACGATGACTATGGAAGCACGACCGTGTCTCCGTCGCCCCGCAAAGGACGCTCTCTCTTTTTCAGGCTGGGGGAGTCAAAACCAGGAAGGGCAAGAAGCTGATGAGGAAGGGGACTGGTTGATCGACGAAGAGCCGGCCGGCAAGCCCGCCGGCGCTCCGGCCGTCTCTATCAAAGGCAGGGAATCGAAAGAACGGGTGCTGCCCGCAGCCGATCCGCCTCCTTGGGACGATCAGGACGAAGAAGGAGAGGATTGGGAGGATGCATCCTTCCAGGGAAATGCCTTTCCCGCCGTTCCGGTTCCAGGCGCTCAGACGGGCGGCCTGGATGCAGAAGCCGATGGAACGGACTCCGGCGAATGGCTGGCGGAAGACGATTTCCCCGCTCCAGCGCCTTCCCGCCATCCTGCCGAGATATCGGAGGCATTGGCAGGTCCCGAAGGAGATGGGGAGCCATCGCCAGCAGCGGCTTCAGCAGTGCGGGAAACGAAGCCATACCGGCTGCCGCCGCTTTCCTTGCTGGCTAAACCCGCCAGCTCGGGCAGAGGCGCCGATACCGGCGATCTGAACGACTCGCGCCGCAAGCTCGAGGCGACGCTTGAGAGCTTCGGGGTCCGGGCCAAGGTGCTGGATGTCGTGCCTGGACCTGCGGTCACGAGATACGAGGTCCAGCCCGCGACAGGAGTCAAAGTAAGCCGGATCGTCAGCCTTACCGATGACATCGCGCTCGCGCTGGCTGCCAAGGATATCCGGATGGAAGCGCCGATTCCGGGCAAATCCGCCATTGGAATCGAGGTTCCGAATGCCGAAGTCGCAGTCGTGACCATGCGCGAAGTCATGGAGACGCCGACGTTTTCCAGCGCGGCGTCCAAGCTGTCGATCGCTTTCGGCCGGGACATCGCCGGTCAGTCCATCGTCGGCAATCTGGCCAAGATGCCCCATTTGCTTGTCGCGGGAGCTACCGGATCGGGCAAGTCGGTCTGCATCAACGGCATCATCACGAGCATCTTGTACAAAGCCGCTCCGGACGAAGTGAAGTTCATGATGATCGATCCCAAAATGGTCGAGCTGAACATGTACAACGGCATTCCGCATCTGCTTGCTCCCGTCGTCACCGATCCGAGGCGAGCTTCGCTGGCGCTCAAGAAGATCGTCGTGGAGATGGAGAAGCGGTACGAGCTGTTCTCGAAGTCGGGCACCCGCAACATAGAAGGCTACAACGGACTGATGAAGGACAACCCTGCCGCCGTGCTGCCTTACATCGTCGTCATCGTCGACGAGCTGGCGGATCTGATGATGGTCGCGGCCAAGGATGTCGAGGATTCGATCACTCGACTCGCCCAGATGGCAAGGGCGGCCGGCATCCATCTCATCATCGCGACCCAGCGTCCGTCCGTGGACGTCATCACAGGCGTGATCAAGGCCAATATTCCTTCCCGGATCGCTTTCGGCGTCTCGTCGCAGGTCGATTCCCGGACGATTCTCGACATGGTCGGAGCGGAGAAGCTGCTGGGACGGGGGGACATGCTGTTCCTGCCTGTCGGCATGTCCAAGCCGATCCGGGTTCAAGGGGCGTTCCTGTCCGATTCCGAGGTGGAAGCCGTCGTCGATTACGCAAGATCCCAGGCCGCGGCGGAATACAAGGAGGACCTCGTGCCTGAGCTGGACGACAGCGACGCTGCGGGAGACGGAGAAGTGCTGGACGAGCTGTTCGATCAGGCGATGCAGATCGTCGTCGATGCCCAGCAAGCTTCCGTATCGCTCCTGCAGAGGCGCATGCGGGTAGGCTATACACGGGCCGCCAGGCTTGTGGATCAGCTTGAAGCCAAAGGCGTCGTCGGCCCTTACGAGGGCAGCAAGCCGCGCGAGGTGCTGATGACGGCGGACCAGTTCCAGGCGAGCCAGAAACATGCATAGAAGGAGACCTGCTTTCTCATACTAGGGACTGTCAAACGCTTTGGCGAAGCGGACGCAAGGCCGTGCATCGCTTAAGGCGCATCCCGCTAGAGAAAGGCAGATCCCGACTATGAAGATACGTTTGATCGTCATGACGATCGCGGCCATGCTGCTGGTGCTCAGCCTTTATACGCTCAAGGACGAGCTGCCCGGCAGGTCAAGCGAAACGTTCAGCAGCGCCACCATCCGTCAGGGCTCATCGGGCAAGGATGTCGTGGAGCTTCAAGGACGTCTCCGATATCTAGGCTATTACGAGGGCAAGATCGACGGAAGCTTCGGACCGAAGACGAAAAACTCCGTCACCTGGTTCCAATGGAAGTTCGGCATGAAATCCGACGGAGTCGTCGGAGCGAAGACCAAGCTCAAGCTGTGGGAAGCGACGAAAAACTGGAAGCCGACGGCAGCCGATTTTCCGGGCGGAGAATCCGGCACTGCCGCCGGCGGCAACGCTGGGAACACTGGAAACGCAGGCAATTCCGGCGGAGACATCGGCAAGTCGAACAAGCTCAACCTGTCGGCCAACGACATCAAGATCATGGCCAATGCCGTATACGGGGAATCCCGCGGCGAACCTTATGAAGGCCAGGTTGCAGTAGCGGCTGTCATCCTCAACCGTCTCAAGTCGCCTGAATTCCCGAACTCGATATCCGGCGTCATCTTCCAGAACCTCGCTTTCACCGCAGTCGCGGACGGCCAGATCTGGCTGACGCCGAACGAGCGGGCCAAGAAGGCCGTTGAGGACGCCATCAACGGCTGGGATCCTTCGGACGGCTGCCTGTACTATTTCAATCCGGAAACCGCCACCTCCAAATGGATCTGGTCGCGTCAGCAAGTGAAGACGATCGGCAAGCATATTTTCTGCATGTAAAGCTCGGAAGCAGCCGGCCAGGGCAAGCCTGACCCCGGTTGCTTCTTCTGTTTAGGCTGAGATAGAATGGAATGGCATACAATATGGAACAGATTACCTATCGCCAACATGGCGCGGAAAGGGGTTCGGATATGGCGTTTCAGCAAGGGAGCCACGGCCGCATCCGGCTGCATGTGCTGCCGACCAAAAGGTTCAAAACCTTCGCCGTCTCTTTATTCGCGGGCATTCCGCTGCAAGAATCCACCGTCACGGAAACCGCGCTCGCTCCGTTCGTGCTGCGGCGCGGCACGGCCTCGCATCCGGAGACGATCCAGTTCCGGGAGCAGCTGGACAACTTGTACGGCGCCGGCTTTGGTTTCGATATTTACAAGCGGGGCAATTCCCAGATCGTCCAATTCCGGATGGATGTCATCAACGACCGCTTCGTCGCCGCGGAGCAGTCGCTGCTCGCCGCTTCCATGAAGCTGCTTGGAGAAGCGGTCACTCAGCCGGCTCTGGACAACGGAGCCTTCCGGAGCAAGTATGTCGACAGCGAAAAGGTTACGCTCACCAAAAAGCTGGAGAGCATCATCAACGATAAAATCCGCTATGCGGCGGAGCGCTGCATGGAAATCATGTGCGCCAACGAGCCCTACCGGCTGCATGCCCTCGGGCGCATCGCCGACGTGGGAGCCATCACTCCGCAATCGCTGTACGATTCCTACCGCCGCTGGCTGGAGACGGCCGTTTTCGACCTATATGTCGTCGGCGATACGACGCTTGAGGAAGTGAAGGAGCTCGCAGCGGCTTCGTTCAAGCTTCCCGATACCGCTCCCTCGAAGTACGGAAGCCCGGATATCCGTTTCCCTCAAGACGGGGTGAAGAATGTCGTCGAACGGCTTGAAGTGGCTCAGGGAAAGCTGAATCTCGGCCTGCGCACGGGAGTCGCCTACGGCGATGACGACTATGCCGCCGCATTGATGTACAACGGCATTCTGGGAGGCTATCCGCATTCCAAGCTGTTCATGAACGTAAGGGAAAAAGAAAGCCTGGCTTACTACGCCTCCTCGAGGCTGGACGGCCATAAAGGGCTGTGCACGATTCAGTCCGGCATTGAAATCGCCAACTACGACAAAGCGGTCGCCATCATCCAGGAGCAGCTGGAGAGCATGAAGCGCGGCGAGCTGTCGGAGCTGGAGATCAGCCAGACCAAAGCCATGCTGACGAATTCCTTGCGGGAGCTCCAGGATTCCGCCTACGAGATGATTTCGTATGATTTCAACAGCGTTCTTTCCGGCAAGGAGAGGACAGCCGGCCAGCTGCTCGAAGAAGTGCGGGCCGTAACGCCCGAAGACATCGTGAGGGTTGCGGAAGGCGTCAAGCTGGATACGATCTACTTCCTGCGCGACAAGAAGGAGGCCTGACAACATGCAGAAGCTCAGTTATCCCGGCGTCGAAGAAACGCTTTACCACGAACAGCTGCCCAACGGGCTGCAGGTTTACGTGCTGCCCAAGGAAGGGTTCCAGAAAACGTACGCGACCTTTTCCACCCGCTACGGCTCGGTAGACAATCATTTCGGCATCGGCGACGGACCGCTTGCCCGCGTGCCGGATGGCATCGCCCATTTTCTCGAGCACAAAATGTTCGAGGAGCCGACCGGAGACATTTTCGCGACGTTCGCCTCGCAAGGCGCTTCCGCCAATGCGTTCACGAGCTTCGACCGGACGGTCTACCTGTTCTCGGCGACGGAGCAGATCGAGGCCAATCTGACGACGCTGATCAATTTTGTCCAGAATCCATACTTTACGGACCAGAACGTCGACAAGGAAAAAGGAATCATCGCGCAGGAAATCAACATGTACAGCGACAATCCGGACTGGCGCGTCTACTACGGCTTGATCGAGGCGCTGTATCAGGTGCATCCGGTCCATATCGACATTGCCGGAACGGTGGAATCGATCTACAAGATCGACAAGGAAATGCTGTACCGCTGCTACGAGACCTTCTACCACCCGTCCAACATGCTGCTGTTCATCGTCGGCGGCGTCGATGCGGAGCAGGTATTCGAGCTGGTGCGGTCCAACCAGGCTGCGAAGACATATGAGCCTCTAGGCGAAATCAAGCGTTTCTTCGAGCCCGAGCCGCAAGGCGTGAATACGCCGCGAAAAGCGATCCAGCTTCAGGTTTCCCTGCCGAAGTGCCTGTTCGGCTTCAAGGAGAAAACCAACGGCCTGGACAGCGCYGACTGGCCTGGAACACGACCGACGTGACCGCTGGAAC
>NZ_CBRA020000169.1:0-17141 GCF_000469945.2 Paenibacillus sp. P22
TCGCCGTCCTCCAGCTCGATCATCTTCCGTCCCGACGGCATCACGGAATAGCGGTCATGGGAAGACGATGGACGCGAGCAGCCGGCATACCCTCCGGCAAAAATTGCTCKCCACAGCCACTCCATCCCTTTCAGATCCAGATGGTTGGTCGGCTCGTCCAGCAGCAGCAGATCGGGGCGCGTCACCAGCTGGGAAGCCAGTACGACCCGGGTCTTCTCCCCGCCGGACAAGCTCCCGAGCGTCCGCCCGTCCCGGCTGCGGTCGATCTGCAGGCCGCTTGCGACTTGGTCGATGAATGTATCCATGTCGTATCCGCCTCCCTGCTCGAACATCTCCTGAACCTCGGAATAGCGGACCAGCAGCCGCTCCAGCGCGGAAGATGCCAGGTCAGGATCGGCCATCCGGCTTTCCAGCGCGGCAAGCTCTTCCTTCGCCTTCATCAAGCTGCCGAATCCGCTGGCGAGCACCTCGTACACCGTCATCGATTCGTATGCTTCGGGAATCTGCGGCAAATATCCGATGCGCGCATCCCTGCGCACCGTCAGCATGCCTTCGTCGGCAGGCTCCCGGCCGGATATGAGCTTCAGCAGCGTCGATTTGCCGCTGCCGTTGCGGCCGATCAGGCCGACCTTTTCTCCTTCCTGGATTTGAAAGGATACGCCGTCCAGCACAAGATGGGCCGCGTGGTATTTTCTTACGTTCTGAGCGTTGACGATAATCATATGCATTCATCTCCTGTTAGGGAAGACGCTGCTCCACAGCGCAAAAAAGAGCCGCGGCAGCTGGCCGCGGCTCTTCGGTTCGGCATGGCGATCCGTAGAGGTCAGGGCAGGCGTCTTCTCGCGATTGGGCCGTTCGTACCAGGCAAAATGGACAGAGTTATCCCGTTCGCGGAAAAATCATGCACGATGCCAGCCATGGCAATGGGCAGCCGGCTGACGATGGAATGGGCCGATTCGCGGTTCACCTGCTTCACCTCCTGTAGGGCGGGCTCCTCCATCCATGGGGATTTGCCGCGCGCAGTACTTTTATTGTATCCAGCATCAAGCCGGATTGTACAGGTAGAGTTCGGTTTCAATTTTATTCGACCCGATCAATTTCCTATAGGCTGAAAGCTTAACTTGCCTGCAGACCGCCCGGAGAATCAGTTCAATTTGATGCCGCTTAAAATTCGGTCCCAAAGCGAATCGTCCTTGATGTCATGCGGGACTTCCACAACGCAGACCTGGCTCATTTTCCAATCGGCTTCCTGAATCGTTTTCAGCTCCGCAACCGGATTCAGAACAAGCAGGGTGAATTCTTTGCCCCCAAGCACTCTCGTCAGCGCGGCTTGCATGGCGGCCGCCTGGTCATATTCGGCGTACCACCGGATGAAGAGAGGATGCCGGCTCTGATTCAGGCCCTCCCACAATCTCGCTATGCGCATGTCGAGCTTGGCCTTGTAGGCCGGATACGAGGAGGTCCAGTGCTGGCCCTCGAAAATGGGGAAATCATGGACGGAAATGATATTGTACAGCGCATCCTTGATGAAATAGGACTTGATCAGCGTCTTTTCGACCGGCTCCAAATAAATGGGCTCCCCGTCGTCCAGATAATATTGGGGATAAAAGGTCTCCTCTGCCATGACCAGATGCTCCAGCTTCATGAAATCATGGAAACGATGATCGAACAGCCGGGCCACATCACCGAGCGAGAGCGACACCATCCAGTCGAGCGGCATGGAGAACTTCCTGAGCCCGTGCCTTCTCATGTGAATGGCCGGGGAGCAGGACGATCCCAGACTGACGATCAAGTCATAGCTTTTCATCACCTTTTTCAGCCTCATGTAACCGATCCCTCTCTTCTACTCTTCCTTTCCCTATAAGAATATGCCGGGAGAAAGAGCCGGGATTGGACACGTCAAGCCGGAACGAGTGGAATTATGAACAAAATTGCTTAGGACCCGGCTCCGCCTTCGGACCGATGCTTCAGCCCAGCCAACTCCTCATAATGGGAGAAAGAAAACATCATGCCCGTCAGGATTGAAAAAGGGGGAAGTTCAGAATGGACTACTTGCGGGATTATGCTATGTACGCTTCTGTATTCGGCCTGTTCAGCTTCAGCTGGTTCGGCTGGGCGCAGGAGAATCCGCCCAGGAGCTGGCGCTTATACCTCGGCATCGCTTCGGGCATCGCCATGCTCGTATGCTTGTTCGGCGTTTATTCCAGCATTCGGAATTGGGATGCGCCCTCTGCCTTGAATGAAGCGCGATCATTCCGCGGTTATCTGATTTCGGTCTATGCCGAAGTTCTGCTGGGCGGGGCCGGCGCCCTCTATCTGATCCGTACCCGGAAATCAGCTTACGTGTCGGCTTGGATCTCCTTTGTCGTCGGCATTCATTTCATCGGGCTGGCAGGCGTCTTCAACGACTGGAGCCTGCATGTGCTGGCGGCGCTTCTCGTTGCCGTCTCTGTGGCCGCATCGGTCCTGTCCCGCAGGTTGAAGCTTGCCGTCAGCGCCTTGTCAGGCATCGGCTCCGGCACGGCGCTGTTCGCCTTCGCCGTGCTCGGCATGGTTCGGTTTCTCATGGCTTGATTCCGGCAAACATTCGCGCAAGCAGACCGGCGGCCGCTGCAAGCTGCGGGAATAAGCCCTCGGCTTCGATCCTTCTTGGATCGAAGCCGAGGGCTTTCTTCGATGCAGCTTATAACCGGCTGGCATCCTTGCGGACAATGAGGTCAGCCCTGCACGATCGCCATCGCAAAGCCGTCATAGCCTTTGCGGCCGACAGTCTGGATCGCCGTAGCGGACAGCCTGGCGTCTCCGGCCATCAGGTCGAAGAAGGTCCGGACTCCATGCACCCGCGGATCCGTGCTGTGCCTGTTCACGACATCGCCGCTTCGCACGACGTTGTCGCCGATGATGACGGTGCCCCGACGGGATAATCGCAGCGCCGACTTCAGATAATCCGGGTTGTTCGGCTTGTCGGCATCGATGAAGATGAAATCAAAAGGCTCGATCCCCGCCTTCTCCATCTCCTCCAGACTCGCCCGAGCATCGCCTGTCCGGACCTCCACCTTGGCCTCAAGGCCGGCAAGCGCGATGTTGCGGCGGGCGACGTCCGCATGGCGAGGATCCAGCTCGAGGCTGACGGCCGTTCCGTCCTGTGGAAGGCCTCGCGCCATCCAGATCGTGCTGTACGCTCCAAGTGTTCCGATCTCCAGGATGCGCTTCGCTCCCTTCATCCGAACGAGCAGCTGCAGCAGCTTGCCTTGAGCGGCGGTCACGTCGATCTCCGGCAGCCCTTCCCTGCGATTGGCTGCGAGCACCTCGCTCAATACGCCATCCGCCTCGATCAGGCGGTCCTCGATATAATCGTCCACTTGCGTCCAGATCGGAATCATCATGAATCACTCCTTCAGCGAAGTAGCCGAGCGGCCTCGGCTCTTGACTTCACTATATTCGAAATGAAAATATAAATATAATATATGTTATTCGGTGAATGATACATTTTATTTATAAATAGAAAATCGAAAAGCGACTCCCGAGCAAAGGAGAATGAACGATGAACCTGCATGCCCTTCGCCTGTTCCATGCCGTCGCTTCCTCCGGCAGCGTAACCCGGGCGGCCGAGCAGCTGAGCATCAGCCAGCCGGCCATTACAGCCCAGATCAAAAAGTTTGAGAAGGAGCTTGCCCTGCCGCTGCTGCAGCCGGATGGAAGGGGAATACGGCTCACGGACGCCGGCCGACAGGTGAAAGAGCTGGCGGACCGCCTCTTTGCCGTCGAGAGGCAGATCGAGACGCTGGCGGAGCAGTACGGACGAGGCGATCAAGGACGGCTTTCGCTGGCGGCGACCTATTTGCCCGCGAACTTCCTGCTGCCCGCCTGGCTCGCCAAATTCAAGCAGAAGCACGAACGCGTGGAAATGAGCGTGACGACGACCAACTCCAGCGGAGCGCTGCGGCTGCTGCAGCGGATGGAAGCCGATCTCGCCTTATACGGCGGGCTGCCGGAGGAGCATCCCGATACGATTCAAGCCGAGGAGCTGTTCCAGGACGAGCTGTGGTTCGTAGTCGCCCCGACGCATCGGCATGCCGGCGGCTCGATCGGCCTCGATGACATGATGAGAGAGCCTTCATCATGCGGGAGGAGGGCAGCTCCACGAGAGAAAGGCTGTTCTCCCTCTGCCGGACCTATAATGTCCCTTCCCCCCGGATCGCTCTCCAATTCAACGGCCTCCATGAAGCGATCAGCGCCGTCATCGCCGGTTACGGCGCCAGCTTCGTGTCCTCGCTCGTCGTCCGGGACGAGGTGCGCCGGGGCGAGCTGAGCCGCGTGCACGTGGAGGGAGTCAATCTGAGGAACAGCATTGCGATCTGTACCCGCCGAGGAGAAAACTTGTCTCCGGCAGCCTCCAATCTCGTCGACTTGATTCGTGAGAGCCGCGATGGGATGGGGAGCGGGTAGCCCTGGTCGGGTTCTAGCTAATCCATCCGCCCCTTCCGATCTCCTCCAGGATGGTGTTCGTTCAGAAGCTGTCCATCCTGCTGGCGAAGTCCGGCACGAATCGCCGGATGTCGCGGAGATGCATCAGCTGAGCGGCCCATACAACTTCATGCTCAAGGTCCAGACGAGGTCGATGGCTTCCTTGGAAGCTTTCCAACTTGGCAGCAGCACGCTGATGCGAGCCTGAGCGGGCCATCACGGAGCTGTCAACGATCGGATCAGGCTGGACAATACCGCCAAGCCTTCCCTCAGCTGGCTCAAGGAAGCAAAGGAATAGGACAGCCTCAAATGCTGCCGGTCCTCCCGGTCGTAGATGCTGCCCGGGTTGAGCAGCACTCCGGCTTGCAGCGCAGTCTCGAAAAGGCGCCGCATGTCCAAGGGCTTGCGCAGCCGCAGCCAGATATAGAATCCGCCCCGCGGCATCGTCCAATCCGCCAGATCGGAGAAGGAGGCCTCCAGGGCTTCCAGAGCGATCCCCCTGCGCTCCCGCAGCTTTCCGCGCAGGAAGGACAAATGCTCTTCATGACAGCCGGTCGCCAGCCATTCCGCGACGGCATGCTGCGAAAGGGTGCTGGAGCCATAGTCCGTCTGCATCTTGATATCGGCCAAGCGCTCGATGACGGGCTCGGGTCCGGCAATCCAGCCGATGCGCAGCCCCGGTCCCAGCGATTTGGACATGCTCCCCATATGCAGCACAAGTCCCTGGCTGTCCAGCGATTTAAGCGGAGACGGAGGCGGCTCGTCCAGCCACAGATCCCCGTAGGCATCGTCCTCGACGACCGGAAGCCGCGCCTCCCCGCAAGCCTGCATCAAGCTTTCCCTGCGCTTCAGCGTCATCACGCCGCCAGTCGGATTGCGGTAAGTAGGATTCGTGTAAAGCAAGGAAGCTCCGTGCTGGCGCATCAGTCTCCCGACGGCATCCGGGCGGATGCCGTCCCCGTCCATAGGGACGGTTCTAAGCTCCATGCCTGCGGACTGGAAGACATGGACGGAATTCAAGTAGGTCGGATTTTCGGCTAAAATCACGGAACCCGGGCGCAGCAGCCCGAGCGAGATCAGCTGAAGGCCTTGGAGCGCCCCCGACACGATCAGAATGGAAGACGGCGAGGCTGAGATCCCTTTTCGCTGCAAATACGAGCTTAAAGCCTCCCTCAAGGGATAGCTGCCTTTCGGCTCCGGATATCCCAGGCTGAGCGGTCCGGAGACGCTGCCCGCCAGCAGCTCCGCGATCCGAGTGGACGGCAGCAGCTCCGGCGACAGTTCTCCGGTTCCGAGGCGGATCAGGCTGGGATCCGGCTCGGCTTCATTGATCCGCCGGATCAGGGACAGGTTGGGCCGGTAGGCGCCGGAGCTCACATAGCGGCCCCAATCGGGCTGCCGGGTGCCGGCAAGCAGATTCCAGGTGCTGTTCGCCACGACCGTTCCCCGGCCGACGGCGGATTCGACCAGCCCGTCAGCCGCCAGCTCGCCCAACGCATGGACCACCGTGCTGCGGTTGACCGCCAACGCCGCTGCCAGCTCTCTCTGGGAAGGAATCCTCATCCCGACCGGCCATTCGCCGCTTCTGATCTTTCCTTTCACGAAATCATAGATCTGCTGGTGGAGCGGCCCGGCCTCGCGCTTTTCCAGCTTCCATTTCTCGGTCATGAATGCCCCCGCTCCCCATCCGTTTCGGTGGAGACATTATACCAATTGGTTGGCTCTGCCGCCAACCGATTGGATGGAGACTCCCGGCCGGATTGCTCTTACAATGGCTATACCAACCATCGGGAGGATCATATGCTGACTGCAGCCATTCACGGATTTCTGCTGGCGCTGGGGCTCATTCTGCCCTTAGGGCCGCAAAATGTGTTCATTTTCAATCAAGGAGCCTCTCAAGCCCGGTTCGCCCGCGCGCTGCCCGCCATCATCGCCGCCGGACTATGCGACACGCTGCTCATTCTGCTCGCCGTATGGGGTGTCTCCGTCATTATCTTCGACAATCAGGAAATCAAGCTCATCCTTTATCTCGCCGGCATTTGCTTCCTGATGTATATGGGCGCCGCCTCCTGGAGAACCAGGCCCGCCGTCCCGGGCACGGCAGCCGGCGGCGCCATGTCGGCCAAAAAGCAGATGGCCTTCGCCGCATCGGTCTCGCTTCTGAACCCGCATGCCTTGCTCGACACTGTCGGCGTCGTCGGCACGAGCTCGCTCGGCTACGCCGGTTATGAGAAGGCCGCCTTCACGATCGTCTGCGCGGCCGTCTCCTGGCTCTGGTTCATCGGCCTGGGCGTTGCCGGCAAATCGGCGGTAAAGCTCGATTCATCCGGACGAATGCGGACGGGGATCAACCGTATTTCCGCGCTGATGATGTGGGGAACGGCCGTTTATCTCGGCTGCGTTCTGCTCGCAGAACGATCGGGCACGGCTTGACAGTCGCTCGATGACGGCGAAAGGATTTGATGGCGTTCGCCCATCACGCGGTCAACCGCCGGCAGCCGTCAAGAAGGATATTTCAACGTTCGGCCGGATGAATTTCATCTGATTCGCCCGGCGGGATTGGATCGGCCTAAGGCTGCATTCGAATTTCATCCTGCATTCGCAGCGCTTGTCCCTCTGGACGAGCGCTTTTATTTTCGCTATCCGGAGCCATTAATGGCCGTCATTCCGCATTCATTGCTTTCCTCTGCTAACTCTTCCGCAAAGATGTTCGACAATCAAGAATCTCGATAGATGAAATTTCTGTTTGAATGGAGTAAAATAAGAACAGCGATTCACAGGTGAAGGAACGAATAAAGGAAATCCGTTTGAGATGAAAATAAACGATATTAAGGGGAGAAGATTATGGCAACAATCGTTCTGTACGCGACCAAAACCGGAGCCGTCAAGCAGTGCGCCAACGTATTGGCGGAAGAGCTTCCCGGCAGCACCCTGTGCAATATTGAGACCGAAAAACCGGATCTGGCCGCCTTTGATTCCGTTATCGTAGGAGCTGGAGTAAGAGACGGCAAAATCTATAAGCCGATCCGGGACTACATCAAAAAAAACAAAGACGAGCTGCTCGGCAAGCGTACCGGTTATTTCATCTGCAATGAAAAGCCGAAAAAGACGGAAGAAATCATCGAGGCGAACTTCTCGGAGGATTTAAGGCAGGCGGCCGTAGGCATCGAATCGTTCGGAGGCTACAAATCCTATGCCGCGCCGGCGGAAGGCGCCGACCAGCTCAAGGGCATTTTCGTGGACAGGATCAAGGCTTTTTCCGACCATTTCAAATGAAGAAAACAGACAATTGAAAAACCGGCCGCGGTCTCGAAAGACGCGGCCGGCTTTTTCGGCTGCTTTCTTTTTTTATCCCATCCGGAGCTCATTCCTGCCTACCAGGCATCCGTCATGACGACAGGACGGATGATGCCGTTCTCCACCTGCATCCGGTCGATGCAAAGGATGCGGCTGCCGGGATCGCGGTCGCCGATGATCCGGCGATGGTACACGATCAGCCATTCATCCTCTTCCGGCAGATGCAGATAACCGTGATGGCCCGGACCTTCGGCGATCGGCGGCTGGCTCTCCAGGATGGTTCCCTTGTTCTCGAACGGTCCCAGCGGACTTCCGCTGGTGCCGTATGCGACACAGTAAGTTCCGTTGGTCCAGCCGCCCATCGACCACATCAGATAATAGAGGCCGTCCTTCTTCAGCATGCAGGGTCCCTCCACATACCCGGGCGGCGTGACGGAGAGAATCTCCTCCCCGCCCTCAAGCGGCTCGAAGCCGGTCATGTCCCTCTTCATGCGGGCCGCGTTGCAATGCTTCCAGCCGCCATAATAGAGATAGACCTCTCCATCGTCGTCCTTGAACAGATGAGCGTCGATCAGCTGGGCGCTGTGAACGAAGCGGTCTACGAGCGGACGGCCCAGATACGCCCGGAACGGGCCTGCCGGAGTATCAGCGACCGCTATCTCCAGGCCCCCGATCTCCTCGTCCGACTGGATGTCGTTGCCGGCGAAGACCAGGTAGTACCTCCCGCCGCGCTCGATGACCGTCGGAGCCCAGACTGCTCTCCAGATGTGCGGAAAATCCCCCATCTCGACGATGCCTTCATGCTTCTCCCAATGGATCAGATCGTCGGAGCTGAATGCATCCAGATTCATCTGATCGGTATAGGCTGTAAAAGAACGGGTCGCATAAATCCAAAACTTCCCTTCATAGGTCCGGGCTTCCGGATCGGCATAATAGCCCGGTACGATCGGATTCACGATTCCTCTCATGCTCTTCTCCTCCTTCAACGGGACATCCCCTCCGCATGGGGAATGCCCCTTCAGGTTCATAGGCTGCCGATGCTCTCAACGATAGCGCACAACCAGGTCCACCGGATATCGGCCCGCGTTGCGGCCGTACAGGGCGAGGCAGCCTTCCGAAGCCCTCAGCTCCAGCTTGAACCGGCGCGTCGTATCCAGCTTGGCGGTCAGGCTCGGCGGCAGGGAAGCCCGGCACAGATAGCCGTAGGAACCGGCTTCATTCAGCTTGTTCGCCGCAGGCTGGTAATGCCAGGAGAGAATGCCGCGCGCGTCGGCGGGATCGTCCGGCAGCACGAAGCTGGCCGCCCTCTCGCCGTCGATCAGCACCTCGACCCGGGATTCGTGCTTATGCTCTCCCGTCATCGGATATGTGTTCCTGTTCCATTCGGAATCCGCCGAGTCCCCATGCATATAGTTGATGTCCTTCCGCTGCTCCTTGTCGACTCCATAGTTGCGGGCGAGCAGCCGCTTGGAGCTGGCTTCGAACCAGATGTCCACGTCCGTGATCAAGGCCTGCTCTCCGGCATCCGGCAGCACCGCCTCGAATACGAACGAGCCTTCCTTGCCGCCGTTCTGCTTGTGCCCGCCGATCGCCTCCCATTGATGCGCGAAGCTGTGTTCGGAGAACGAGCCGACCGGAATGCTGAGCATGCCGCCATCCGCTCCGTATTCTCCGCCCGGCTGCCCGCTCCGCACGTCGAACGCAGTGAAGTTCCGCGTCACGACCTTCCCTTGGCCGTCCACTAGACGAAGGCTGAGAATCGCCAGCGCGTCGCGCTGCGGCATCGTCAGCACGAGAGGCTGCAGCGGGGACGTTCCGTAGCCGTCCCAGTCCAGCTGGACAACACCGCTGCTCTCGACGCGGCGGACCCCCAGCTCGTCGTAGGCAAGCTCCCATTCCAGCGTCAGCCTCTCGCCGTGATAGCGGTCCGAGAAGCTGGATCGAAGCAGCGGAACCGCTGCCTCGGCTCCGGCATCCGTCGTCACGCACGGGGCCGCATCCACGACGATGAAATCCGCCGAGTGCAGGTCGCGCAGCGTCATGCCGGGCACGATGCCGTCATAGCCGAAGTCTTTGGCCGAGCCGTCCAGCCGGTAATAGCCGTTGAATTCGTTGGTCACGTCCCTGAACTCCGTGAAGACGAATCCGCAGAGCTTGTCGTGGCGCCGGAACTCATTGAGCATATACCGGTAATGCCAGGCCAGGTCGCTGTCGCCCGCTCCTCCTTCGATGCCCCATACGTTGCCGCATTCGCTGTTCATCAGCGGCGCGTCCGACTGCTTGTTGCCTCCGATATAGTTCAGCTCCGAGCCCGGGAAGGTGCCGGAGACGACATGCTCCAGGTGGTCGCGCAGCTGCTGGTAGCCGTTGATGTAGAAATGCCAGGTGTTGATGTCCGATTCCACATGGTCCCAGTTGCACGGGGAGTTGTCCTCCACGATGCGCGTCGGATCGATGCTCTTGGCCCACCGGTACCGATCCCTGACCCACTCCTGCGTCTCGGGAAGGTACAGCTGCTGCTGCGCCGAATCTCCCGTCACGGATACTGTCCTGCTGTCCGTTTTCAGCCCCCAGGTTTCGTTGAACATGACCCACGAGAAGATGGACGGATGATTGCAATCCCTCTGGATCGTCTCCAGCGCTTCGCGATCATACGACGCCCGCGCCGTCTCGTCCGGATCGCCCCAGAAGCAGGGCATATCCTCCATGACGAGAATGCCCAGCTTGTCGGCCCAATACAGCTTGCGGGGCTCCTCCGGCTTGATGTGGATCCGGACGAAGTTGAGGCCAAGGCGCTTCATCATGTAGATCTCATCGCGCATGTCCTCATCGCTTGGATAGGTGAAGTAGCCGGTCTTGTGATAGGCCTGATCCAGCGTTCCGTTCAAATAGACCGGCTTGCCGTTCAGCGTCAGCCAGCGGTAGCCGCGCTCGCCGAACCGGGCCGAACCGATCTCGCGGATGCCGAAATAGGTGGACACCCTGTCCTCTCCGGAAAGGGAGGTCAAGGTGACGGCTCCTTCATACAGATGAGGCGTGTCCGGGCTCCACAGCTGCGGCTCCGCTACCTGGAAGGACGCCGCGATTTCATTGTCGCCCGCCTTCAGCTGATGAACCGATTGCGCCGCGACGGAGCCCTCCCCGAAATCAAACGCCAGCCGCGCTTCGCCATCCCGCGCGGCGCTGATCCGCGCGCTGATCTCCACGCGTCCATCTATGAAAGTATGGAACTTCGCATGCTGGATATAAGCCTCGGGACGGGCTTCGAGCCAGACCGTCTGCCAGATGCCGCGGATTTCCCCATAGCCCTGCTTGCCTCTGGCCTGGTAGGTATGATCCTCATCCTGCGCGCGCACGACGATCACGTTCTCTTCCGCCGTCTTCCAAGCCGATGTCACATCGAACTCGAACGTGCCGTATCCGCCTTGATGGGAACCGGCATGCGTTCCGTTCACCCAGACCTCGCAATCGTAATCGACGGCGCCGAAGCGGAGGAACACGAGCGAGCCTGCCTCCGAGGGAGCCCAGCTCACGGTTCGGCGATACCAGCCCGTTCCCTTTACATTTTCTCCGACTCCCGATAGAGGACTCGACCATGAAAACGGTACCACAATGGTGGAGCCGAAATGGCTTTCCTCCTTGAGCTGCCAGGCTTCCGATGCTCCTATGCTTTCCTGATCCAGGCGAAACGACCAGGAGCCGTTGAGATTGAGCCAATCCGTTCTCTCCCAATCCGGGCGGGGATATTCGGGACGGGGATTAAGAAGGCCCGCATGAGCGGTTAAGGAATCAAGCATTCGGCACACACCTTTCAAATGGGAATTGCCCCCATTCTAACAGGTATATATTAATTAGGCAATGTACATTATGATTTTACAATATACTGAATTCCTTGTAGACTGAAGCTATTCATTTATGCAAAGGAAGCGTTGACATGAGCGAAACCAAACAGGAACTGATCCGCTTTCCCGCTTCCCGGATGATCGATGTGGCCAAGGCTCTGTCCAGCGATGTCCGCCTTCGCATTCTGGAGGCGCTCGGGGAGAAGCCGATGAGCGTCAGCCAGTTGGCGGAGGTGCTCGGTGCGGCTCAGCCGACCATATCCATCAACGTCCAGACGCTGGAGCAGGCCGAGCTGATCTCCTGCCGCCAAGGCTCTGCCCGGGAGAAGATCTGCTCCGTCAATTACCGCTCCATCCTGCTGGAGATGCCTGCCAGAGCCGGCGACGCCCTGCACCGGACGGAGCAGATCCGCATGCCGATCGGCATGTTCTCCGCCTGCTCGATCCAGCCGCCCTGCGGCATGGCTTCGCGCGACGGCTCCGGAATCGGATCGCCGGACGACCCGAGGGTTTTCTACATGCCGGACCGCATTCACGCCTCGGTGGTATGGTTCTCCGGCAGCGGGAGCCTGGAATACCGCTTCGCCAATCCGATGCCGCCCGGCACCGAGCTGGAGGAAATCAGCCTGACGGCGGAGCTGTGCTCCGAGGCGCCGGGCTTCCGCGAAGACTGGCCGTCGGACATATCGCTCTACATGAATGATCGGCTTGTCGGAACCTGGACGAGTCCGGGTGATTTCGGCGACCGAAAAGGCCGGTTTACGCCGGAAAAATGGCGGGGTAATACCGAGTATGGCCTGCTGACGGAATGGAAAGTAACCCGGACGGGAAGCCTGATCAATGGAGCTTCTTGCGGAGACCTTTCCATCGATGCGCTGGGGCTTTCCTTCAGCGAGCCCGTCCGCGTCCGCTTCGAGATCGCCGAGGATGCCGCCAACCCCCGCGGCTTGAACCTGTTCGGCTCGGATTTCGGAGACCACGCCCAGGACATCGTTCTTTCCTTTACAAGAAAGGCGGAGTAGGCGGGCTCCTTAAAATGGCCTCTTCGCATCCCCCCTCTTTTTTGTCCAGAGCGGTGCAAAAAGGGCCGCAGCGTCGCTGCGGCCCTTACGTTTGATTAATGGCGTTCCGGATTGCGGCTTCTCATACCCGCAAGGCCGAACAGGCCGAGCAAGCCGAGCCAGCCCCAGTTGGAGCCTTTGCCCGTTGCGGCTTTGGCCGTGTAGCTGTTGGCGGCCATGCCGTTCTTGTTGTAGCTGTTGGTCCGGTAGCCGTTGTAGCTGTTGGTCCGATAGTCGTCCATGCGGGTACCGTCCAATCCGGTTCCATACGAGGAGACGCCATTCATTCCATAGCCGGTGCGGTTCATGCCTGTGCCGTATGTGCTGCTTGGATAGCTTGGAACGACATTCATGCCGACACCGTTCGTGCCGGCGCTTTTCATGCCATATCCACTCATGCTTGCATTGTAGTGCTCGGCATTCATTCCCCGTTCCATATTGCGCATCATGTCGTTGTTGTTGGCGAATGCCGGACTTGCGATCGTTCCGGCGATGCCGGCTGCAGCTACGATTGTAAGAGCGAGCTTTTTCATTGGTTGGCCTCCATTTGGTCATATAATTGCGAACACAAATAGGTTGCCCGCCGCAAAAGCCGCTATGCATGGGTAATACCGGGATGCCCGCTGTCGCAGCCGCAGACGCTGCGGCCACTAGCGGCTCTCGAGACATTGAATCCATGGCAAGCAAAAAACCGCCCCGATGAAAGGCGGTTTTTTCATCCAAGGATTGACGAGCCTTCCGGCAGCCGGATTCGTTATGCCGTGCTGCAGCTCGGCAGCCTATGTCCTCCTCATATACGCCCGGACGGTAATCGGGGCGAAAACAGCGACGATGACAGCCGCGCCAATGAGCGACAAGCTCAGATCCCAGCCCACGGTTCCATCGTTGGCCAACTGCCTCACCGCGCTGACAAGATGGGTGATCGGATTGATCTTAACGAAAAATTGAAGCCAATTCGGCATCGTGTCGACCGGCACGAAAGCGTTGGACAAGAAGGTGAGCGGGAACAGCACGAGCATCGAAATGCCTTGCACGCTGGATGCGGTGCGCGCGATGACGCCGAAGAAAGCAAAGATCCAGCTGATCGCCCAGGCACAGGCAATGACCAGCAGAGCGGCCAAAACGACATTCCCGAAGCCGCCTTCCGGCCTGTAGCCCATGATGAAGCCCATGGTGAAGGTAAGGACGGTTGCGATCGTATAGCGGATCGTATCCGCGAGCAGGGCTCCCGCCAGCGGCGCGATGCGCGCGATCGGCAGCGATTTGAAGCGGTCGAATACACCCTTGTCCATATCCTCCCTGAGCTGAACGCCTGTGACGACCGAGGTCCCGATGACCGTCTGCACGAGGATGCCCGGAATGATGATCGGCAGATAGCTCGCCACATCGCCCGAGATGGCGCCTCCGAAAATATACGTGAACATCAAGGTGAAGATAATCGGCTGAAGCGTGACGTCGAACAACTGCTCCGGCGTTCGCTTGATTTTCAATAAGCCGCGGTATGCCATCGTCAGCGAATTGCGGATCGTTTGGCCGAAGCTCGTATGGTTCTTGAGCGTGCGTGCGGTCGGCTGGCTCATGCCGTAACCTCCTTAGCCGAAGCGGCTTCCGCTTCGTGATTGACCCCTTGGCCTGTAATCGTCAAGAACACCTCGTCGAGCGTCGGTTTCTGCACGCTCATCTCCGACAGGGAAATCCCCTCCGCGCGAAGCGCGATGAGCAAGTCGGTGATGGCATCGGCATCGGCCATCGGCGCCGTGATTTTGCCGGCTTCGGACGACACGCTCGACTGTGCCCCCAGCACCTGCTCCACCAGGCGCCGGGCATTTCCGATGTCGCGGGGCTCGCTTACTCTCAAATGCAGCGAAGAAGTCCCGACCGAAGCTTTCAGCTCGTCTACGGTGCCTTCGGCGACGACATGGCCCCTGTCGATGACCGCGATCCGGTCGGCCAGCTGATCCGCCTCGTCGAGGTATTGCGTCGTAAGCAGTACAGTCGATCCCGTGTTCACGAGGCGGCGGATCGTCTCCCACATCTGCGAGCGGGTGCGCGGGTCCAGACCGGTCGTCGGTTCATCCAGGAAGATGAGCGGCGGCTGCGCGATGAGGCTTGCCGCCAGGTCCAGCCGCCTCCGCATGCCGCCGGAGAAGTTTTTAAGCGGCCTCCTGGCGGCTTCCGATAAGCCGAATTCCTCCAGCAGCTCCTCGGCCTTGCGCTTCGCCTCCTTGCGTCCCAGTCCGAGCAAGCGGGAGAAGATGACGAGGTTCTCCGTCGCGCTGAGCGACTCGTCGACCGACGCGTACTGGCCGGTCACCCCGATCAGCTGCCGCACGATCTGCGATTCCTTCACCGTATCGCGGCCGAATATTTTCGCCGATCCGGCATCAGCCTTCAGCAGCGTGGCCAGCATTCGGATCGTCGTCGTTTTGCCCGCTCCGTTCGGGCCCAGCACGCCATAGATCGAGCCGGCCCGCACGTTCAGATCCACCCCGTCGACGGCGCGGTTGTCGCCGAAGGTTTTGACGAGGCCCCTTGCCTCGACAGCCCACTCGCCTTTGGGCTCTTTCGCCTGAATATGATTCACGTAAGTTCCTCCTCGTCATGATTCTCCATGAAGAATAGAACATCTATGTGAACTGAATGTGAACCGGGAGCGGAATGGGAACATGCTGGATGACAAGGGGAAAAACGGGCCGATCAAGATTCCGGGCGCAGGAGCCTTGCAAAGCATCCTGCATGAAAAAGCCCCTGCCGGGCATGAGCTCCCGCACGAAAAAGCCCCTGCCGGGCATGAGCTCAAGCAGGGGCTTGGCATCGGTTCAGGCATAAGCGCACATGGCCGATCGATGCTTACTTCAACCTATCCGTTCTTATTCCAAGGCAGCTCGTCGAGCGTGACGACTCTCTCATCCGCATATACCTTCCGAAGGAATTCCGGACTGTTGTGCCTGCCGTCCCGGAGAAACTCTCCGGTCCAGGTGCAGAACCAGCTCCAGAGCGCTCCATACATCTTCATCTGATCCGGATCGGGAATGGCGCCGTTTTCCGCCAGCGCGACCAGCTTATGGCCGCCGCTCAGCCGGACAAGCCTCTCAAACCTCGCGTTCACCGCGCCATGGTCGCCGGGCTCAGGATAATGATCGACGCTGACGATATCGACGACATCGTCCCCGGGGTACCACTGAGGATCCTCTGAGTTCCACACCCAGATCAGGTTGTCGAAGCCATGCTCGATCGCCAGCTTGTCATATAGGAGCCGATACAGCTTTTTGGCCGGTTCAGCGCCCTTCGCCCCCCACCAGAACCAGCCTCCCTCCGCTTCATGGAGCGGACGCCATAACACCGGAACCTTCGCGTCGTACAGCCGCTGCAGCTGGACAGCGACAGCCTCGATGTCGCTCAGGAGCAGCTTATGCTCCTCCGACTGCGGATCGTCCATCGCCTTCTCCACGTCGAAGGCCGTGGCCCGCGTATAGAAGCCGCTCCACCATTCTTTGCCCGGCTCGTCAATCAGGTCCTTGGGCGCGTTCCAATGCCAGCACAGCGTCGCGATGCCGCCCTTGGCATGCCAGTCGAGCATGTGCTCGATCTCCTGCGACTGGGCTCCCCGCTGGACGCGGGAGGGCGAATACTCGATCAGGTCGAAGCCCATCACCGCCGGCTCCTTGCCCGTAAGCTCATAGATCCAGCCCAGATTCTTGTATTCCTGCTGGCCGGACAAGGTCGCCTTGCCGAAGCTGTCCGCCAGATAGCGCATCAGCCGCTTCGCCTCGGGCGTTGCGTTTTTGTTGACCATGCTGCCGTCCAATTCAGGCGCTTCCACCGGCTTCGTCTCCTTGTAGGTCAAATAATCGATGTCATAGTAGCCCCATCCGCGAGAGAGCACGATCCGGTTTTCTCCTTGACGCAGAAACGCCTTTCCTGCGGATGTTTCGGTAAACTCGCCGCTCTGCTTCAATACGAGTTCACCGAGAGGCTCTCCGTTCAAGCCCAGATTCGTCCTTTTGTCGCCGCTCTCCGAACGGTAGCCGAGCCGGATCTCGTAGAGTCCGGACTTCGGCGCCTCCAGCTTGAATACGACGGCATCGCCTTCGGCGACGAAGCCGGCGACATAGCCGGTGCCGGAATATCCGGCGGCATCCGTTCCGATGGACGGACCTGCCAGCTCGCCGTCCTCCGCTTCCAGACGAATCTCCGCAGGCTCCCGTTCGCGAAGCAGCCCGTTGAACAACGGCGCCGCTCCGCCGACCAGCAGCAGCGCAGAGGCGGCCAGCAAAAGGCGAAGCTTCTTGTTCATCCCTACTCCTCCCCGGCTGCGGTCATCCAATGATGCCTGAGCGCTCGATGCTTTCCACAAAGTAGCGCTGCACGGCCAGATACAGCAGGATGAGCGGCGCGATAGCCAGCAGAATGCCCGTGTCGACGATCATGGCGACATGGTTCGGTCCGATTTGATGCCGGAGTTGGACGCATA
>NZ_CBRA020000170.1:0-23990 GCF_000469945.2 Paenibacillus sp. P22
TCGATTGCGGACCAGCATGGCATAGTAGACGGAATAACGGTCGCTTATATGATGGAACAGCTTCACAAAGCTTGGATGCGGCTCGCCGCGGAGATAATCGAACCCTTCGCCATCGGCCTCGGAGGTCGAGACGGCATCCCGGAGCTCCTGCAGAAGCTCGCCGATATATTCGTCCAGCAAAGCCTGCTTGTCCTCGTAATGCAAATAGAATGTCGCTCGTTTGATCGTCGCCTGATCCGCGAGCTCCTGGACGGAGAAGTTGTCCATTCCACGCTCTTCCATGAGCTGGACGAGAGCTTCGCGCAGCAGCCGGCGCGTCCGCAGCACGCGCGGATCGGTTTTGCTAGGTGACATGGGCGGCTTCCTTTCTGAGCGTATTATTCTCTTGCAAGTATAGTACTCCGGCAGGAAAAGAGGAAGGAATTCGGCTGACAGCAACGATTGCATCGCCGATTGCCGCCTGCAGTTGTGTTCCAGGTGTTTATTTATGGATATATATTCACGATTATCATGAAATGGTATATTTAAATGGTCCTAAGTGAGATGCAGACTCTCAATTATTGCGGGCTCCATCCATACCTAGCTTACTTCAGATTATTTGGGCGATGCATTCTTTCGAGGGCTTATTTCCACACTTGCGGGGGGTTTAGGTATGCTGGTGAAAAAAACGGGCGCTGCCGTGTCCGCTTTGCTGCTTGCTTCCGTTCTGGCGGCAACGATTGCAGGGGCTGCGCCGAAGCAGCAGGCGGTTACGGGTACTACGCCAATCGTGTTTGGCGAGAGTCGGTTGGTGGCGAATTCCATCAACGCGAACGGGACGTTGTATGTGCCGCTGCGGCTGATTGCCGCTGCGACAGGCATTCAGGCCGATTGGGACAGCGCGAAGAAGGCTGTTTATCTGACCTCATCGGAAGATGTGTCTTCCCCCGTTGCGGTTGAATCGGTTCCTGCCGGTAAGCAGGTCGCGGCGGAACCGGTAGCGGTCCAGGTCTATCTGAACGGAATCCAGACCCAACTGACGGATGCCGCCGGGAAGCAGGTGCTGCCCCTCTCGCTTAACGGCACGCTGTACTTGCCTGTGCGAGCCCTGTCCATGGCACTCGGTATAACCGTGGAGTGGAATGCTGCGGCGAAGCAATTGATTCTTCCGTCCAAGAAGGATGCTTCTGTTTCCGCTGGAAAAGGCGATACCGGTGCCAAAGGGGAAAAAGGCGATACCGGTGCCAAAGGGGAAAAAGGCGATACCGGGGCCAAGGGCGATAAGGGCGACACGGGTGCCAAGGGCGATAAAGGCGACACCGGGGCGACGGGACCGGCGGGAACGACAGGAGCAGCCGGCCCGGAAGGTCAGGCCGGGGCTCAAGGTGCCAAGGGCGATAAGGGCGACACCGGAGCGGCGGGACCGGCGGGGTCGACGGGAGCAGCCGGCCCGGCAGGTCCGACTGGGGCCCAAGGTGCCAAGGGCGATAAGGGCGACACCGGAGCGACGGGGCCGGCGGGGTCGACAGGTGCTGCTGGTGCGACAGGAGCAGCGGGTCCGGCAGGTCCTCAGGGCCCTGCCGGCGCCAAAGGCGATAAAGGCGACACGGGCCCAGCTGGAGCAACGGGACCTCAGGGGCCTCAAGGCGTTCAGGGACCTCAAGGCATTCAGGGAGAACAAGGCCTTCCCGGCCCTTCTGGAGCCGCTGCTCTGCAAGCCTTTTACGCGGCCAATACGAGCGGATCGGTCGTTGCCGTTCTCTTAGGGGGAACTGCAATTCCGCTGCCCTCCGTCGAATACAATTCTTCCTTTACCATGAATGCGGGAAACACGGAAGTCACCGTGAATGAATCCGGAACCTACTATGTTTCGTACTCGATTCAGACGACCTCGGTTAGCCTGGTGAGTTCGAATCTTCTCGTCAACGGGACTGGCGTCAACAGCTTGGCCATTATCCCTAGCCAGTCGAGGTCGACTTGGCAAGCGAGCGGAATCGTAACCCTTTCAGCCGGATCTACGGTTCAGCTGAGTGCGGGCGGCATGCTGGGAGCGATTATTCTGCAGGGCGGACAAGGAGCCGCTCTGACTCTGATCAAGATCAACTAAATCCGCTCCATTTTTACGGAAAGCCTTCAGGAGGCTTATCGTACGATCAGGCCAGCCAGAATTTCTGGCTGGCTTTTTTTGATCCTCCGTCTAAGGTGAAAGTTGAAATCGGAGCATACATCCGTCATGATACCAACAGTTGATTTGAAGGATTCCAACCACCGGGAGGCTCATGCCTATGCGTATCCATATTCTGGTCGCCGACGACGATCCACATATCCGCGAGCTGCTGAGGCTCGTGCTGACACGCGAGGGATATGCCGTGAGCGAAGCCGCGGACGGACAAGAAGCGGTGTCCATGCTGGAAGCCGGGCAGGTACATCTGGCCGTCGTCGATGTCATGATGCCCCATAAGGACGGACTGGAGCTGACGGAGGAGATTCGCCGCCACTACGATCTGCCGGTCATCCTGCTGACGGCCAAGGGAGCGATGGAGGACAAGGAAAGGGGCTTCGAGGCCGGAACGGACGATTACCTCGTGAAGCCGTTCGAGCCGCAGGAGCTGCTGTTCCGGATCAAGGCGCTGCTGCGCCGGTACCGGATGGCCAGCTCGGAGGTCATCCGGCTGGGGGGCGTGACGATCGACCGAGGGAGCTACGAGGTGACGGCCGCCGGGCAGAGCATCGTCCTGCCGCTGCGCGAATTTCAGCTGCTGGCTCAGCTTGCCAGCCAGCCGGGCCGAATCCATACCCGGGAGCAGCTCATCTCCATGATCTGGGGAACGGACTATGAGGGAGACAGCCGGACCGTCGACGTGCATGTGAAGCGTTTAAGGGAAAGATTCGAGCCTTGCCGGAACGACTTCATCATCACGACGATCCGGGGCCTCGGCTACAAGCTGGAGACCGGGGGCGGCCCATCGTGAAGAGCCTGTATTTCCGCATCGTCCTTACCTTTGTCTTGATCGCGCTGCTCAGCAGCATCGGAGGCATGCTGCTCACGAGCCTTTATTACGATTACCGGCTCAATGCCAATAATGAAGCGAACATGGAGCAGGCGGCGGATCAGGTCAAGGCCTTGCATGACGGAGCGCCGCAGGAGGATCTGCCGACGCTGCTCGGAGGCATTGCGGGCCTTGGCTACCAGCTGTATACAGTCGGTCCCTCAGGCGACAGGCACGCCTACGGGACAGCTTTCCGCCACGAGCGGTTTCCTTCGGCAAGCCAGGTGGAGAAGGTGAGGGAGGGGGGCGCCTACCATGGCATGTCGGAGGAGAACAGGCGCTTCAAGCTGTTCGCCTACTTCGAGAACAGCGCCCGCAATACGTACGGCTTTCCGCTGAAGACGGCGGAAGGAACGGCTGCCGTCTTCATCCGTCCCGATCTGGAGCGCCAGATCGGGGAGGTGCGCGTAATCGTGGCGGTGCTGCTCGTCAGCACGTTCGGCATCAGCCTGCTGCTGATCGCCGCGCTCAGCAGCCTCATCGTGCAGCCGGTGAAGCGGCTGACGAGAGCGGCGCAGCGCATCGCCGGAGGCGATTACGAGGTGAGCATCGACACGTCCCGGCGCGATGAGATCGGCGAGCTCGGCCGCCGCTTCTCTACGATGGCGCGGTCCATCCGCGATCTGGACCGAATGCGCCAGGAGTTCGTGGCGAATGTGTCCCATGAATTCCAGTCTCCGCTGACGTCCATCCGGGGCTTCATCCGCACCCTTCTGGACAGCAAGCCGGCTCCGGATGCGCTGGAGACCCGGCGTTATCTGGCCGTCATCGACGAGGAGAGCCGGAGGCTGTCCTCGCTCAGCCGCCAGCTGCTGATGCTTGCCGACGTCGACCGTCAGGAGCGGGTGCTGCACCGGCAGCCGTACCGGCTGGATGAGCAGCTGCGTCAAGCGCTGCTCATGCTGGAGTGGCAGTGGACAGACAAGGAGCTTCAGCTGGAGCTGGAATTGCCCGAGACGACCGTGGCCGCCGACCAGAGCCTTATGTACGAGGTATGGCTGAATCTGATCGGCAATGCCGTCAAATTTACGGGCCGGGGAGGCGTCCTGGGCATCGAGCTCAGGCAAGAGGACGGCTTCTGGAGCGTGTCGGTCCGCGATACGGGACCGGGCATCGCGCCGGATGAGCTTTCCCGCATCTTCGAGCGGTTCCACAAAGCGGACAAATCGCGCCGCCACGATGGAGAAGGAGGCAGCGGCAGCGGGCTCGGACTGTCCATCGTGCAGCGGATCGTCAACTTGCACGGGGGCTCGGTCGAAGCGGAGAGCGAGCTCGGGCGGGGGACCGTCATGACGGTGCGGCTGCCCCTCTAGTCCTGAGCGTGGGCTGCTCGCGAGCAAATTCTGGCTTTTAACGGACGGAATGACTTCTTCTTCCCTTAAACAAGAGGCCCATAACAAAGACCCGTTCGTTGATGGCGAACGGGTCTTTTGCTAGCAGTTTTTCGTGTCCTTTTAGCTCAAGGAGCCGGACACAAGCTTCCCGGCTTCCCTGGTGCCGCCGACGTCCAGGCAGCTCTCCAGCCATACTTCCTTGAAGTCGATCCAGCCGAGCGTATTCAGCCTCGCGCCCTGAACGCTGGGATGAAGGTAGGTCTGGAGCTGCTGATGATGAAGGAAGATCAGCGAGGCCTCGTCGCGCAGCTGCTCCTCGATCTGCCGCATGATCTGGCTGCGCCTCTCCGGAAGAGATTCGGCCAGGGCGGCATCGACCCGCTCGCGGATCCAGAACCTTCTCTCTTCGTCGAAGTAGTTCGACATGACGCAGCCACCATGCTCGTAAGCTTCGATTTCATCGACCTCGTCATCGGCAAGGACAAGGCCGAAAACCGTCACATCGGTCTCCGGCGTTCCTAGATTCCGGCAGGAAGCAGTCGGGCTGAGCCGCGTGTCGAGCGCGATGCCCCATTCCTGGAGGCGCTTCTGGATCCATTGGACATCTTCAGCGTATTTGGGGTTGGCAGTCAGCCGCAGAGGAGATCCGGCATACTCCGAATCCCGCAAAGCCGCACGGATGCGTTCGGTGCGCGGCGGCTCGGGCGTGCGTGCCATGCTGACATCGGGAAGAAAGCTGTAAGCCGGCAGCGCGCGGTCTCCCCCCAGATCCGCGACCATCTGGACGGGATCCAAAATCATTTTTACCGCCCTGCGGAAGGCTTCGGACTGCTGCGGGCCTGAGCGCTGGAGATTCCAGGACAGGAGGGTGCAGCCGCGGCACAGCTTTTGCAGCGCGAGCCAGTCGGCTGTGGCGGAGGCATGTTCGCCCGCCCAGCTCTTTCCCAATCCGTCCCGCGGCCGGAAGATCTCCGGCGTGCCTTCGATCCGGGGCCGAAAATCCTTGGGCATGATGACGATGTCCACGCCGTCGAGGTAAGGCCGGCCTTGGTGATAGGACGGATGGGCAGCGAGCTCCACGCAGCTGTCGCTGGCATGGATCATCCGGAAAGGGCCGCTGCCGGACGGCAGTTTCCAGAAGTCCTGCTCGCTGCGGCCTCCGAAGCCGGCAGGCAGCAGGGAAGCGGCCGCGGCGCAGACGAAACGGCTGAAGATATGGTTCGGCCTGCGGAGGTGAAAGCGGACGACGCGCGGTCCGATCGTCTCGATTTCGTCCACCCCCCTCATCAGCCAGCCGTTGTCCACAGAGGCCCGAAGGCGGTCGAAGGTGAATTTAACGTCGACGGAGGTCATCTCCGGACCGTGATGGAACCGGATGCCTTTCTTGAGAAAGAAGGTCCACTCCCTGGCGTCGTCGCTGGAAGTCCAATGATGCGCCGCTCCTGGCAGCATGACCTGCTCGAGATCGTCGAACTGCAGGAGGCGGTCGTAGATCTGGCGAGCCAAATGACCGTCGAGGGCATAGTTGATTTGAGCCGGATCGAAGGTCGAGAAGGACGAGACGACTGGAAAGCGCAGCGTATCCGCCGCATAGGCTCCTCCCTCTCCCTGTTCCTTGCGGTATCCGAAGCTGCCGTCCAGCCAGGCCATGAATTCCGCCTTCTCGACCTCGTTGCCGTATCCTTCCAAAAGCTCGAAGGCCTGCTTGTAATCGCCTTTGCCTGCAAGGCTTCTCAGCAGTTCGAGCAGGTATTCGCGCTTGTCGGCCAGAAAAGCGATCTGCGAGCGGTGTCCGCGCCCGCGGCCGGGCAGCCAGCGGATAAGCCCCTCATCCTCCAGCCTGCGCAGAATATGCTTGGCGTTGCGCGGAGTGCAGAACAGCGCCGCGGCAATATTCTCGAGCGTCGCTTCGACCGGCAGGGCCGTGTCCGTATCGCCCGAAAATCGGCCAAGCAGGGTCAAGTAGCGTTCCTGAGCATACATTGAGGTTGGCCTCCTATGCGGTGCGGATGTTTAAAAGGGGAAAAGTATTGAGGTGATTATACGCTTTTTAACCCTTTTTGCACAGAGCATAATAAAAGCAGGGAAGCCAAGGAGGAATGATGGATGATGGAGGAATACTTCATGGAAAAAATGGCGGAGCTGAAGCAGTCGGAGATGAGGGGGGAGAACCCGCTCCGAATGTGGGAAGACATTGAAAAAGGCCCGGGAGCGGCACGGCGGCGGCCGGTCAAGAAGACATGGCATGCATTGGCGATTCTCGGCGCCTTGATCCGGAAATGAAGGCGGCCGCCGCGTCTGCAGCTGGCTGCCTCGCCTTTGCCGGAATTGAGCATAGAGATAGAGAAAGCATAAGCAGGTTTTCAGCCCTCCTGCCGGGCACTCCGGTACAAGAGGGTTTTTGTTTGCGCGTAAAGGGGAAAAGCGAAGGGACTCCTTTCCTCTTTTGACGGCTCGGACTTGCTGGCGGGCAGCTAGCGGCGGGCATCCGCATATTTAATAGATTCAAAGGCATCCATCCATGCCATGCCTCCCCGGCATCCATAGAGTAGTAGGGCAGTCGAGGCTGCAAGGTTGAAGGAGGCGTGATCGGAATGGATGTCATGACTTGGCTGCCTGCCGCCGGCGCGGCGGTTTTGGCTGCCGCCGCATGGTCGGGCGCGGCTTGGCGAGGGTGGAGACTAGAGAGGAGCATGCCGGAGCACGTGCCCGGCGAACTGCTCGTGAAGTTTCATGACGGAGTGGCGCAGGAGGCCCGCTGCCGGATTCACGAGCAATGCGGCGGCAAGGTCATCGCGGAGCGCGGAAACGGGAAGCTGCATCATGTCAAAGGCGGACGAGCCTCCCGCAGCGCGCGTCTGCTGCGCGACGCCTACCACGAGCATCCGGAGGTGGAGTACGCGGAGCCGAACTATATCTATCGGAGCTGCCTGGCTCCGAACGATGCCTTTTATCCGCTCCAGTACGGTCCGAAGCTGATTCATGCGGAGCAGGCATGGGACAAGGCTGCCGGCGACGCTTCCGTTATCCTTGCCGTCGTGGATACGGGAGTGGATGGCAGCCACCCTGACTTGTCGGCCAAGCTGCTGGCTGGACAAGACTTCGTGCAGCCCGGACAGCCGCCGGAAGATCAGAACGGCCACGGTACCCACGTAGCCGGCATCGCGGCCGCAGCTACCGGCAATGGAATCGGCATCGCCGGCATCGCTCCGGACGCTCTCGTGCTGCCGGTTCGCGTTCTGGACCGCAACGGATCGGGGGCGATCGCGACGATCGCTGCCGGAGTCCGTTATGCGGCCGATCAAGGCGCGAAGGTGATCAATCTCAGCCTCGGCGGAGCGGGCCGATCAGCGGTTCTGCGCGATGCGATCCGCTATGCGGCATCCAAAGGCGCGGTCATCGTGGCGGCGGCCGGCAATGACGGCAGCCCAGCGAAGCTTTATCCCGCTGCTTACGACGAGGTCATCTCCGTCGGATCCGTAGGCGCGGAGGACGTCCATTCGGCTTTTTCCAACTACGGCGCCTGGGTGGATGTGGCCGCTCCGGGAGAAAAGATCGTATCGACTTACAGGTACGGACGTTATACGTATCTGAGCGGAACGTCCATGGCCGCTCCGCATGTGTCTGGCGTTGCCGCTCTGCTCGCTGGACAAGGGCTCGACGCCTCGGCTATCCGGGAACGCCTGCTGGCTTCCGCCGATCCCATAGAGGGAACCGGCATGTACTGGGCGCATGGACGGGTAAATGCGGAACGGGCGGCATCGGGCGGGTAGCTGCCGGGGGGAGGAGGGAGCATCGACACAGAGGGAGGGCAGGTGCAGATGCCGGAACGCAGGACGCGTGGTAGAATGGGTGAAAAACCGGAGGGATGCCTATGTGCCGTGCAAGGGAGCGGCTGGAGGAAAGAATTCGGGAGGTGCCCGCCCAAATCCGCAGCCTTCCGCCTCATTGGTTCGATCGCAGGCCGGAGGAGGGGAAATGGTCTGGAAAGGAGATTCTGGGCCATTTATGCGATTCGGCGCTTACGAATCTTCAGCGTTTCGTCCGGGCGCAATACGAGCCTCAGCCGTATGCCATCCTGAAGTATGAGCAGGACAAGTGGGTATCCATCATGGACTACCATCATCAGCCCGTCGAGGATATCCTGAGCCTATGGACCTCGCTCAACCGGCAGGTTTCCGTTGTCATGGCAGGGCTGTCGGAGGAGGAGCTGGACAAGGTGTGCTCCGGGGGCCCGAATGGAAACGTCACGCTGGCTTGGCTTGCAGACGATTATGTCGACCATCTGGATCATCATTTGGCGCAGATTTTTGCCCGCCATTCCTGATGGTTTCGGATGCTTGTCCATGGAACGAAAAAAAACGGTCTCCCATTCACATGGTGGCCGTTTTTGGTTTGCCGTCTTCAAGTGGAGGGACGTCTAGTCTATCCGAGCGGACCGCAGCGCCTTCCACCGGCGAATGTAGCCTCTACGGGAGGATCGTTTTGCCGCTGGCTTGGACATCGGGGGAAGGAGCGGCGCCGTCGTACCAATCAAACATGATCTTGTACAGGACGGCCGCCGCGACGGCCAGCAGCGCCAGCAGCGCGAACGTCCAATTAAAGCCGATCAAGCCGCACAGAGGAATGGACAGCGGAGCCAGCGTACGCCCGATTGTGAAGCGGAGGCTGGAGGCGGCGAAATACTGGCCTCTCATCCGCTCCGGCGCAAGCTCGTCACGAACATCTGCTGCGGCCCTGCGCACATGAGCTCGGCCAGCGTGAAGACGACCATGACGCCGGCAAGGCTCCAGACGGCGCCCGCCTGGCTGAACAGCGCCATGGAGGCGGCGTAGCAGAGGGCGCCGCCGATGAAGATCCAGCGATCCTTCAGCAGCGAGGACCAGCGCGCGACGGCGACGGTGAAGAGCGCGACGAGCAGCCCGTTCTCCGAGACGAGCAGGCCGAACAGCCGCTCGCCGGTCAGCTTCAGATCCCAGCTGCTCCATACGCTTGCGGAATGGACGGTCTCTTCCAGATATACCGGAAGCAGCAGGTCCAGCTGCATGAAGGTCTGCGACAGCAGAATTCCGGCTGCGATGAACAGCAGGAATACCCGATCGGAGCCGATGATGCGGTAATTCCGCAGCTGAGACCGCATCGCTTCTTTCCAGGAGGAGGCAGCCGTGCCTCCTTCGGGAGAGGATGTCTGGGCCGGATTGGTCTCGCGCAGCTTGGCCGACAGGAGGACGGCCATCGTGACGCAGACGGCGCTCGCGGCTGCGGGCATGGCGGCGGGATGGCCGACGTACAGCACGGAGCCGAGCAGCGGTCCGATGACGACGGCGATGTTGACAAAGGTATAAAAGACGGCGAATACTTCCGAGCGATGCTTCTCGGGTACGACGTCCGCGACCATCGCCTGGCTGGCCGGATAATAGAACGAAGAAGCGGTGCTGGCAATCGTGAAGCCGGTGAAGGCCAGAGCCGGGACCGGCAGCCAGGATGAGGAAGCGGCCGCGAAAATGCCGTAGCCGATCGCCTGGCCGGAGGCGGCGATGACCATCATCCGCTTGCGGCCGTAGCGGTCGGTGAAATAGCCTCCGAGCAGGTTGGCTGCGACGGCGAGAGACTGCGACAGCACCATCAGCAGGCCTGCCGTGCCTTTGCCGAAGGCGCGGGCGAATACGATGGAGAGGAACGGGAAGAACGTCCAGAAAACGATGTTCAGGACGAACTCGCCTCCGAGCCGCAGCTTCAGGTTGGAATCCCAGTCGCGAAGTTTCATGATCGGCCTCCCTTCAAGACAGGCACTGCGGCAGCTCCCGTTACAGGGTGGCGGACGCCGTGCGCAGATTAGCAGGAAGCTTCGCTAGGGGTGGTTCTAGGGCAAGCCGGACGCAAATGCCGTCCTGTAGCCTGACGTAATGTTCAGCCTTCCGCAGCCATCCGCCGGTCGTTCTTGCGCCCGTAAGGAAGCAGGAACAGCATCAGCAGGTTGACGGCGGCGAAGCCGAGCAGCAGGATGAAGATCATGTGCAGGCCGTTCTCCAGCTGGAGAGCGGTACCGCCTTCCCGGTAGAAGCGGTTGAATACGAGGCCGAAAATCGCAACGCTGATCGTCTGGCCGAGCGCGTTCATGAGCGCATTGGTCGAGGTGGCGACACCTCTCGATTCCCAGCCGACCGAGTTCTGGACCGTGACCAGAATAGGCGTGTTCACGCAGCCCATGCCGAAGCCCATGACGCACAGGATGAAGATGAGATAGGCGAGCGGCGATGACGGCTGCAGGGCGAGCAGCAGCATCGATCCGGCGGCGATCAGGATGACGCCTCCCGTGATGAACGGACGGGGGCCGAGGCGATGCAGATAGCGGCCCGACAGATTGGAGGCGAGCGGCCAGGCGATCGACATCGGCATGAGCGCCAGGCCGGAGAAGGTGGCGGACTTGCCGAGCAGCATCTGAATCCAGAGCGGCGCGTAGATCGTCAGGCCCGACGAGACGCTGAACATGAAGAAGCCCATGGTGTAAGGGATGGAGCGTCTGCGGTCGGCCAGCAGCGCCAGCGGCAGCATCGGCTCGGCGGCTTTTTTCTCCACCTGGATGAAGACGATCAGGAAGACGGCGGCAGCCGCGAACATGCCGATAATGAGCGGAGAATCCCAGGCATACGTCTCTCCGCCCGTGAGCAGGGCGAAGAGCAGGGCCGAGATGCTGACCGTGAAGGCGGCGGCGCCGGCGTAATCGATCTTTTTGCCGCTTCGGCTCACGGTTTCCTTCAGGAACCCGAATACGAGCGCGAACGAGACGATGCCGATCGGAACATTAATGAAGAAGATCCAGCGCCAGCTGATCTGGTCCACGAAATAGCCGCCTACAAGCGGCCCCAGAAGAGCGGCTACCGACCACACGGAGGCGAAAACGCCCTGGATCTTGCCTCGTTCCTCGCCCGGATACAGGTCTCCGGCGATCGTGAAGGCGACAGGAGACAGGGCGCCTGCTCCAATCCCTTGAATGGCTCGGAATACGATGAGCTGCTCCATGCTGCCGGCCGCTCCGCACAGGACAGAGCCGAGCACGAAGAGCAGCAGCCCGATGGCGAAGATGCTCCTGCGGCCGAACAGGTCGGCGAGTTTGCCGAAGATGGGCGTGGAGACGCATGTAGTGAGCGTGTAGATGGAGAAAATCCAGCTCAGCAGCGACAGGCCCTGCAGGTCGGCCGAGATGCTCTTGGTCGCGGTGCTGACGACGGTGGCGTCGAGCGCGCCGATGAACAGGCCGAGCAGCAAGCCTGCCGTCACGATTTTCCGATTCGTTCTAACGGGGGACACAGGCATCCCTCCTTAACGTATGATGTCAGCTATGGAGCATCGTAACGGCTTTTCTTTGACTTTGTCAACGTATTTCTTTAGTATATAAGTACTACGCTGGACGCACGGCAAGAAGACCGGCAAATGGGGGAGATGCAGATGTCACCGTCCGACAACAAGCAGGAAGGCGCGAGCGCCACCCGCACCCGCAGAACGATCGTCAACCTGCTCAAGCAGCACGGGCCTCTGGACGCCGGCACGCTGGCAGGCATGCTTGGCGTCTCCGGCATGGCCGTGCGCCAGCATCTGTACGGATTGCAGAATGAGGCGTTGATCACGTTCGAGGAGGAGCCCCGCGCGATGGGGCGCCCGGCCAAGCTGTGGAGCCTGACGGCGGAAGCCAACCGGCTCTTCCCGGCGGGATACGCGGAGCTGACCATCGGACTTATGGATTCCGTCCGCGAAACATTCGGCGAGGAGGGGCTGGAGAAGCTGCTTTCCGTCCGCAACGGCAAGCAGATCGCTGTCTACACCTTGCCGCCCGGCGAGGACGGAACGGAGCCCGCGCTTGAGGAGAAGCTGCGGCGTCTGGCCGAAGCCCGCACGGCCGAGGGCTACATGGCCGAATACGAACGGCAGGCGGACGGAACGTATACGTTCACGGAGAAGCACTGTCCCATCTGCGACGCCGCCGCGGCCTGCGTCAGCCTGTGCCGCTATGAGACGGGCATGATCGGCAGCGTGCTCGGCGAAGGGGTCGAGGTCGAGCGCACAGAGCACATGCTCTCCGGCGGGCGCCGCTGCGTCTACCGGATTGCGGACACGGGAAGAGCGGGCGGAGCAGCCGCTCGTTAGGAATGAAACGATTGAACGAAACGCCTCTAGCGGGCGTGAAGGGCGTCCAAGAGGGACGGGCCTTTGCGCGGCGAGAGGCGTTTTTTTTGTTCGCTTACTGACCCTCTGATGCGTAGCTTGAAAGGGAGGAGAGCAGGAGAGCAAGAGAGCAAGGGAGCAATAGAGCAAGAGAACAAGGAAGCAAGGAAGCAAGGGAGCAAGGAAGCAAGAGGGCAGGCAGGGACGCTTTGCCCGATTGGCCGTCTTACTCCGGTGCTCCTCCTTGTCATTAAAGTCGCCGCTACCAGAAATGCTTGTCCATGCCTGGGGGAATGCCGCAGCGCCGCAAAAACGATTGGAGCTGCTCTCCCTCCTCCGGACGTTCCCCGCAGGTAAGCAGCTTGACGGCGAACTCGTTGGCTTCCCGCTCGTATCGGGACAGGACGAAGCGGGTGCGGAGCGTGATGAAGGAATGGCTGAAGCCCTTGTGAAGGAGCATATGGCCGAGTTCATGGGCGCAGACGAATACGGCCTCGGCCTCCTCCAGACGATCGGACAGCACGATGAACCGGCGTCTGAACGCATGCTGGCAAAAGCCTTTCATTCCGGATGGGAGCGGATGCCGCAGAACGGAGATCCCCATTTCTTCGGACAGCCGGAAAGGGCAGGTCACGCCGTATGTGCGGAACAGATTGCGCGTCCGCTGTCTGATGTTCATCATGCGCGGGGCCCCTTTCTCGAGCTTAGTCTGGACTGTCCGGGCCGGCGCCCCCTGGGCCGGATTTCCTCCGCGCCTCCTTGTTCAGCCGTTTGGCCTCCCAGGCGATCGATTCCATGAGCTCCAGCATCTTCTTCCGGTCCTCTGCCGAGAATTCATGGCCGTCAAAATAAAGGACCTCGGGCATCTGGATGAATTTCTTGATGTCGCGGCGGTCTCTCGCCGTCGCCCAGGAAGGCATCGGAGCCATGGCATCCTGCTCCAGCAGGAAGCCGGGGGTGACCTCGAAAAAGCCGGCCAGCTTGATCAGCATGTCCAGCCGGGGCTTCGCGAGTCCGTTCTCCCAGGCGTTGTAACGGGCCCGCTTGATGCCGAGGCGGGCGGCGAGCTCATATTGGGTCCAGCCTTTCTCCTCGCGCAGCCGGAGCAGAACGCTTGCGAACGACATCGGAGGGAGCCTCCTTTCTGAAATTCCAAATCTTGACGGGAATACGAATGGCTGTCTATAATTAAAACACGAACACATGTTCCTGTAAAGTCGCTATAAAAGGAAGAGGACGATCCTTTGCCGAATTGGATAAATTAATTATCTAAACAGCTTATCTTTATCGGGAAAGGGGGAGATGCCGCCTGACATTCGGAGAGAAAGAAGGGAAACGGGAGGAGGGAGAGTAGTTAATACAGAATTCCATCCAGCCTTTTGAGGGAGGCGGACTCACTTGGAAACGGGACAGCTGGAGTTGTTGGAGCAGACGGCCCGAGTCGCGGATAAATACGGCCTTTCCGTCGTTTTGCTGCTTATTCTGCTTGGGACGGTATTCCATTTGGTGAAGCTTATCGTAACGGGAGCTCTTGTGCCGAGGGAAAGGCTGGACCGCGCCGAGGAGGAGCGGGACAGGCTCCAGGCGATATTGGACAAGGAAAGGGAGGGGATGATGAGGCCCTTGCTTGCGCAAGGCGGCAATGAAAGGACGGAGGGCGTCCTGGAATCTTCCATCAGCAAAGGAGAACGATGATGAAATTGTCAGATGCATGGCAGCACTGGGCCGGCTTCATGGCCGATCTGGCAGCCGTCTTGCTGTCGCTGACGGCGGCTGCGCTGATTCCCATCCTCAGCGTCAGGGCGCTCCGATACTTGACCGCCAGACGCAACGATCAACAGCGGGAAACGCTGCATCGCATCGCATCCGAGGCGGCGGCTCTGGCCGAAGCGGCGTTTGCGGACGGCAACGGTCCGCGCAAGCTGTCGCTTGCGATCGGCTACGCCCAGGAACAATGCGCGGGAACCGGCATAACGGCTTCAGCGGATACGATTCGCGCCGCTATCGAGAAGGCGGTCATGGATTACAACGCCATGGTGAAGCCTTGGTCGGGACTTCCGGCACCGGGAACGATAGCCAAGCCCAAGGGGGAAAGCTACAGCCAGTAATAAGAAGCGGCGGCTCATGGTTTTGCAGCGGCAGCATGCCGGAGTAAGCAAGCCGGCATGGATGCATGCCTGAAGCAGTGGAAGCAAGACCGGAAAGAAACAAGCCGGAAGACACCCAGTATATGCATGCCTGAAGCAAAACCGAATGAAGCAAATCGGAAGAAGCCAACCCGGAAGAAACAAAATTGGAAGAAATAAACCTGAGGAAGCAAAACCGGAGGAAGCAGAACCCGAAGAAGCATCTCCGAAAAGCCCGCAGAAGCAAAAGGGGCGGCCGCAGCGCATGAAGCGCTGCAGCCACCCCCTTTTGGCATTCAGTCGCGCAGCCCTTCCGCCGCTATTTCCGCGATTCGTGCAGAAATTCCTTCTTTCTCATACAAGCCGCCGTGATAACAAAGGACGCGCTGGACGGGCAGCTCCGCGAGCTTGAGCAAGGAGCGGAGCGCCTGTGGCATATCCGGCGTGACGGGCTCGCTCGGTCCGACCAGCTCCCCGTTTACGACTCGCAGGGCGTCGGCGGCGATGAGCAGCCCCTCCTTTTCCACGAAGAGGGAAATATGTCCCGGCGTATGGCCCGGCGTGTGGATAATCTGAATCCCTCCCTGCAAAGGGAGCCTCTCGCCGTCGACGACGAGGCGGTTGACATGGCCGCGAGGCGGGTTCGCGAGCAGAGCTTCGAGCTGCTCAGGCGGCATCGCCTTGGACAACCGCTCGCGGCTGAGCTTGATAAGAGGAAGCTCGCCCTCGATATAAGGCCGCTCATCGGCATGCGCGTACACCTCCAGATGCGGAGTGCACACCTGAAGATTATGCAGCGAGCCGATGTGGTCGATGTCCTGATGGGTGACGATGATCCGCTTGACGTCGGATACGCTCAGCCCCTCGGCTTCGATGGCGCGGACCAGCAGGTCGTATTGCCCCATCATGCCGGTATCGATCAATGTCGCGCCGTCCTCGTCCTGGAGCAGAACGGGGTGAATGGCGCTCTCGGGCTGGCCTTCCCGCATGGGAATGACCAGCGCCGAGATGCGGTCGGTCAGTTTCATTTCGACTCTCCTCTCGAGGGCTGCGATCCTTCGGATCCTCTCCCTGCTTATTGTTTAGAACTAAACCATTTCGTTATAACAGCTAGTTTAGCGTTTGGGACACCCCAAAATCAAGCGGCCTGCTCCTCGCCGGACGGCTCTGGAGAAGAGGACAGCGTCTCCCGCTTCAGCAGCCAGCTCGCGGCGAAGGCGATTGCGGCGATGATGCCGGCCAGCGTAAAGATGAAGGCGAAGGCGTTGCAGTAAACGGACTCGACGGCATGGACGAGAGTCTGGGACAGGCCGTCAGGCATGGCGCCCGATGCGACGGCTGTCTCGGAGCCTGCGGGCAGCCGGTCCGCGATGCCTGCGATGCCCGATTCGATCCTTCCGGACAGCAGGCTGCCGAAGAGGCTGAAGCCGATCGTTACGCCGAACGACTGGAACAGCTGCACCGTTGCGATGGCGCTGCCCGCGTCCCGCTTGTCGACGGATTCCTGGACGATCAGGTTGTCGGAGCCGAACAGCACGCCGAAGCCGGCTCCCAGCAGCAGGAACGCGGCCAGAATAAAGACGATGGAGGTGCCCGCATGGATTGTCGAGAGCATCGCGAACGCCGCGATTGGCAGCGCCAGAGAGGCCACGATCAAATCCTTGTAGGGAAGACGGGTGATGACCCAGCCGACGGCGATGCTGGTTCCGATGCTGCCGGCCATGACTGGGAGCGTCATATAGCCGGATACGGTAGGCGACAAGCCGATGACATGCTGGGCGTAGAACGGAAAGGAAGCCAGGGAGCCTTGAATGCCGAGCATCGTCAGGAAAATCAAAGCCCCCAGCGCGACGATCGTACGGTTGCGGAACAGATGCAGCGGAATGACCGGCTCCTTGGCGCGCGATTCCACCCAGACAAAGGCGGCGAGCAGGACGGCGCCTGCGGCGAGCAGGCCGACGATCAGCGGCGAATGCCACGTGTATGAGCCCATGTTGACGAGCTCGGGAGTCAGCAGGAGCGAGACGATGGCGCCCAGGATAAGCGCGGCTCCCGCCCAGTCGATGGCCGGCTTGCCTTCGCCCCTGGATTCCCGCAGTCCTTTGCCGATCAGAATCGCCGCGACGACGCCGACCGGTATATTGATAAAGAATACCCAATGCCAGCTGATGGCATCCACAATGACGCCGCCGAGCAGCGGACCCGCCAGCTGCGGGATGAACATGATCGGCCCGACGAGGGCCATTAATTTGGCACGCTTCTCTACGGGATACATATCCGTCATGATCAGCATGGCGATCGGCATGAGGCCGCCGGCGCCGATGCCCTGGATGCCCCTGCCGACCAGCAGCATCAGCATGGAGCCGGATGCTCCGCTGACGATCGAGCCGATGATGAACAGAGCCATGCAGGCGAGATAAATCTTCTTGCGGCCGAACAGATCGGCCATCTTGCCGAGAATCGGCATGAAGGCGGTCAGCGCGAGCGCGTAGATGCCGGCGACCCAGCCGTACAGGGACATGCCGTGCAGGTCCCGGATGATGGTAGGCATGGCGGTCGTGACAATTGTTTCGTCGAGCTCGGAGAAGATCAGCCCGATCAGTATTCCCGCGAGCACGATGCGGCTGCTTGTCGCCGCTCCGGCAGCGGGACGGGCGGCGGAGGCCGCGGATGGCTGCAGGGACATAGAAATCAACCTCGCTTCAATATTGGAATGAGGCTACTTTACCGAAGGATTATGGACTGAATGTGAACGATACGGGGGGACTTGGGAAAACGGCTGCTGCCCACCTGATGCTTGCGAGCCGTTCGCATCGGCATACGAGTCGTGGCGAGCGTTGCCAAGGCAAAAAAGAGCAGCTCAGGCAAGCATCGACGGCGCTCAATTGACTCAGGCCGAATGGGAACTTCTTGGCCGAGTTCCGAAAATGAACCGGGATTAAATGACGTATAGCTACGATTAACTTCCGGATTACCTGAAACGGAAATTGCCGGAGGAAGTGCACGGATCAAGGCGGGAATTTCCGGTGGCTGAACGCTCCCGCGACCAGGATGACGGCTGGCCCGCTGCCATAGTTGTTTGCGGCAAGAGGTTGAAAATCATTCTCACTTATATTATAATAATTACAAATTAGTATTGATTATATTTAAGGAGTTGACCTGAGGATGAAACGTCTGCCTGTCTCTGTGCTTGAAGATCCAGCCGTCAGGCCGCCTGGATTTCAAGAAGCGCTGCGTCTGCTGGAGAGGAAGGGAATCGCACTGACGGCCGCCAGGTACGATCTCTTGCAATGCATATATAGCTCGGATGCCAGTGTCTCGGTGGAGGAGCTCGTGGATATTCTGTCCGGCAGCCACCGCATGCTGGGAGCGACGATGGTCTACAGCTATCTGCGCGTCTTCAAGCGGCTCGGTCTCGTGCGCGAGCTCGACGCCCGCTTCAGCGCCCGCCGCTACGAAGCCGTCCGGACTTTGGCCGTCTAACCTCCCGGAGTCTGAAGCCGGAGGAAATGGCTTCCTGTTCAAGAAGAATAAGGGCGGCTCGCGCGGGTGAAGCGCTCCCAACTGTGACAGCTGCGTGAAGCTTTTCGCAACCTGCAATCTTTCCCCGGCTGCGGATCGTATAGGAAAACAAGGCGCATTTCTCTTGCAGGAAGACGCTGGAAAAGATCCCCGTGCCGGGGCTTTTCTTCAATTGACATTGAGAATCATTATCAATTATGATGAGAACAATCGGCATCGTCTTCCCGGGCCGTCGCCCGGCGGAGATGAGCGCTGGACTGCCCGGCGACTACGGAATGGCAGGAAAGGACGGTGGAGGCTCATGAGCGGAGTGGAGAGACATAGACTGGATGCGCCGGTGCCTCATACACTGGACGATTTGTGGTTCAAGCTGCGGGATGCCGCTCCATGCGGCATCGAAGTGGATAACGGCCGGCTGAAGCCGGAGTGGGAGGGAGACTTCCGGCTGATCGCCCTGACGGCGGGAGCCGGCAGGCTTGTAGCGGGGGAACGGAGCATTCCGCTGCGCGCGGGATCGGTGTACATCAGCTTTCCGGGCGAGCCGCTCCGGGCAACGGCGGATTCGGCGCATCGGATGGAGATGTTCATCTTCCGGTTCTCGGTCCTGAAGGATTCCGCGGCAGACAGAGGAGCAACGGAGGCCGTGAAGGACCCCTTTCCCCGTGTAGAGGAGGTGGCGGCGTATCCCGCCGTCGCGCTGACCTCCCTGTGCAAGTCCATCTGCGCCTGCTGGGGCAGTCTGGACATGCTGGAGAGATTCCGCGGGCAATCGGTGTTCGTTGACCTGCTGCATCGTCTCTTCAAGGAAGCCCAGTCGGGAACGGACCAGGAGCTGGATGCGGCGCTGGAAGTCGTCCGCACCTATATCGAGCAGCATTACGAGCAGGAGCTGACCGTGAAGAAGCTGGCCGAAATGTCGAGAATCAGCCCGCGGCATCTGATGCGCTTGTTCAAGGAGAACTACGGCGTCAGCATCAGCGATTATATCAAGGCGTTGAAAAATCCCGGGAAGCAGGCTTCCCCGGCCATGCCGCGCAGCGCGATCAAAGAAAAATTCCGCCGATCGGGTCCGGCGAATTACCGCGCGGATGCTTAGTCCGGCCGATTCCGGGTAAAAATGAACGGGCAAGGCATTCTACGGTAATCCGGGAAGGGGGCGGCGTTCATGCCGCAGGATCAGCCGGTCAAGGAAGGCAACGGCTATGTCATTCGTCATGAAGGCTCGATTGCTGGAGAAATTACGTATATTCCGTCAGACGGAATATGGATCGTCAACCATACATTCGTGGATCCGGAATTCCGCGGGCAGCAGCTGGCTGGAAGTCTCCTTCAGGCTGTCGTCGACGACGCCAGGAAAGCCGGCGTCAAGATCGAGCCCGCATGCTCCTATGCAGCTGCGCAGTTCAAGCGCCGCAAGGACTACGCCGACGTCCGCGCCTAAGAGCCGGCGGCTGCTGGCGGCGAACTTGTTCGCTGAGGTGTGCGGCTGGGAGACTGGGAGCTGTCTATCGTTCTGAACCAGCCTCTGCCTTCATGGCCGGGGCTGTTGGGCTTGCCGTGCAACCAATTGCATGCAAAAGGCGTCAAATAGCAGAGTCCTAGTTGATTCTACCAGTATCCGCATCTCGGTCCGGCTATGGTATAATACTAGGGAATCTGCCCTTATCCCTATGGGGCAGCCCCTTACCCCGTTCAGCGAGGCTGCTTACGGGAAGCAGAGAGGAAGGAACCTTTACATGGAAAATCAAACTTCCCCGCAAACACAAGCAGGGACATTAGAGCCTGGAATCGCCAATCTGTTGGCTGCAATTTCCGGCGAACTGGATCGTGAAGTAGAGAACGGCCTTCCGGGAGAAGAGGCGGAAGCGCTGCTCGGCATGCTTGGCGAAGCGCGGCAGGCGCTGGAAGCCGGCGAGCATGCGGCGGCGGAAGGGTTCCTGTCCTCCATGAAGGAACGCAAACCGGAGATGGCTCCTCTTCAGGGAGCCCTTGTATACACGATTATCGCGCAGCAGCAATGGGACCGCGTCAAGGAGCAGGAAGAAGTGCTGCTCCAGATGGCTGCGAATCCGGAGCAGGCAGGCGACTTCCAGGGCATGGTGGCGAGCCAGCTGAGCGCGCTCGGCCATGACGGCCGCGCTGCCGAGAAGCTGGAAGCTCTGATCGCGAAGCTTCCCGGACGCGAGGCCGACTTCGTTCCGCTGCTCTCGGCCGTCTACGTGAGATTGGGACGCCCGGAAGAATCGTGGAGCATCATCGAGCAGGCGTTGCCGGAAGAAGGCCAGGAATCGGTTGTCCATCTTCCGCTGGTCGTATCGGCCGTCAACCGTGTCATCGACCTCAAGAAATGGGATGTGTGGGCCAAGATCCAGCTTCGCGTCCGCCGTTACCTCAAGTCGCTGACCGACGAGAACGAGCAGCTCCGCGCCCGCGTCGTGCTTCTCTTGGAGTGCCAGGCTTACATGCAGGCGGGACGCTTCCGCGAAGCGGAAATCTACGCCGAGCTGGCCTACGGCATGGACAGCCATAACGAAGAGGTTCGCGAACTGCGCAAGCAGATGCAGGAGATGCACGGACTGAGCAAAGAGCTGGAAAAAATGCGCAAGGATGCAGGCATCCATCCCGGCATCGCCATCCGCAATATGGAGTGGTATTATGCCGAATTCAACGAGGAGGCGGCCGTCAGCCTTCGCGCGAGCCTTCCGGAAGAAGTGCTGTCCCGCATCGATGCCGAGCCCGAGAAGCTGATGCACGGCATCCTGCAGCTTCGCTTCCGCTATCCGGCCTTCTACCGCCGCTACCAGGAAGAATGGCAGGAAGTATACAAGCAAAAGCAAGCCGAGCTGGCTCAATTGGCCGGCAAATAACGAACGGCAGCAATAATAGCAGTCATAAACGTTATGGAAGCAAGGAAAAAAAGGCCGGGCACCGTCATCCAATGACGTTGCCCGGCCTTTTTGTGTTTGGATAAGTCTATCGTCTTGCTTTCCGTATTTTGCGTCCAGACGGCTTGCCTAACGCTTGACCGGCTTGCTGCCGGTGAAGAGCAGCAGCAGGAAGGAAATCAGGATGATGGCGGCGGTCCATGCCCAGGCCATCGCAGTGCGGCCGGCGTCAACCGCTACATAGATCGCCGTCGGCACGGTCTGCGTAACGCCGGGAATGTTGCCTGCGATCATGAGCGTGGCGCCGAACTCGCCGAGGCTGCGTGCGAATCCAAGCAGGAGAGCGCTGAGCAGGGACCGGGCAGCCAGCGGAAGCGCGACATGGATAAGCACCTGAGCCTCGCTTGCGCCGGCGGACCGGGCAGCCTGCTCCAGCTCCGGCTCGATGCCGGCGAAGCCGGCCTTCATCGTCTGGTACACCAGCGGGAAGGAGACCACGACGGCCGCGACGACCGCTGCCCATGGCGTAAAGACGAGCGGAGCGGAGAATACCGCTTCGATCGCCTTGCCTAGGAAGCTGCGGCGGCCGAGCGCAACGAGGAGCACGAAACCGACGACTGTCGGGGGAAGCACGAGGGGGAGCAGGAACGCGGTTTCAAGCAGCAGCTTCCCCCTGAACCCGGATCTGCTCATGAGCCTTGCGGCAGCCGTGCCGGCAGCGAGCGCGACAACGCTCGCCAGCAGAGCTACTTTCAGGGAGAGGATGACCGGTGGCCAGAACAGCTGCCAGTCTATCGACGCCGGCATTATTTCGGATCCGTGAAGCCGTAGTTCTTGAACACGGCCATAGCTTCTTCGGATTGCAGATACGAGTAGAACTGCTCCGCCTCGGGCCGGTGCGGGGTGGCCTTGACGATGGCGGCGGGATAACGGATGGACGGGTAGGATGCGGAATCCACTTCGTAGGCGACGGCTGCTTTGACGGAAGACAGCGCATCGGTCCGGTAGACGAAGCCTGCATCCGCGTTGCCGGTTTCCACCGCCTGCAGGACGGCTTTTACATCCTTGGCCTGAACAAGCTTGTCCTTCAAGGCGTCCCACTGGCCGGCCTTGGCCAGTGCTTCCTGGGCGTATTGTCCGGCCGGGACGCTCTCCGGAATGCCGATGGCGATCTTGCTGAATGCCTGACCGGCAAGCGCATCGAGGGAGGAGATGCTTGGGTTCGCGTCTTTGGGCACGATGACGACAAGCGAATTGCCGAGAAGATCGCGGGAATCCTCTCCGGCGACGAGACCTTGATCGACGAGAGCCTTCATGTTTTTGGACGAGGCGGACAGGAACAGATCTGCGGGAGCTCCTTGTTCGATTTGCTTCTGCAGGGTGCCGGAAGCGCCGAAGTTGAATTGGAGGGAAATGCTTGGATGGGCGGCTTCAAAAGCGGTCTTGATCTCTTCCAGTGCTCCGGTCAGGCTGGCCGCCGCGGACACCGTCAGCTCGATGGTCGGGGCGGAGGAGGCCGGCGGAGATGCGGAGGCGCCGCCGCTGCCGTCCGGCTGGGTATTGGCTTGCTTGCTGCCGCAAGCGGAGGCAACCAGCAGCATGAGGCCGGCTAGAAGAATCAGGAAAGTTTTGATCCTTTTTGATTTCAGCATTCTCTCTCACTCCAAGTATGGTTTTGTATGGTCTAGTTATAATTAGAATGATTATATATAGATGCAGCGAAGCTGTAAATCCCTAAACCGGCATCATCCGCTATAATAAACGGCATAGAGCGATAGCGGGACAAAAGAGGAGATCAAACCATGAATCAGGAACCATCCTATACGGTCGAGGAAGTGGCCCAGCTGCTTCGCATCTCGAAGCTTACTGTCTACGACCTTGTCAAGAAAGGCCGGCTTCCCGCTTACCGGGTAGGGAAGCAGATGCGTGTGGACGCTTCCGATCTGGAGGCCTACAAGGCGAAATCCAAGAGCCAGACGGCTGTCTCGGCACTTAAGGATGCGGCAGAGAGCGGCATGGAAGCAATGAATGACGGGGCGGGAGCGGACGGTACGGGGAGAGGGGGCTCGCGGGACCGCCGGCCCGAGCCGGCCGCTAGGTTCGGGGGGCTTCCCGCAGGGATAAGCGGCGATGGAATTCTCTATGGGCAAGACCTGGCTTCTGCTCATGCGGGAAGAATTTCGCATGCGGGAACTCCGCAGCATCAGCTCGTCATTACCGGACAGGACATCAGTCTCGATCTGCTGGCTTCCTTCATGGAGGAGGCGACCGGATCCAGGCCTCTGCGCTCCCATGCCGGCAGTCTGGACAGTCTGATCCAAATGTACAGGGGAGAAGCGGATATCGTGAGCACGCATCTATGGGATGGGGATACGGGTGAGTACAATCTCCCGTATATCACCCGCATTCTTGCCGGGTTCCCGCTGCTTGTGGTGAACCTGCTCGTTCGCCGAGCGGGCTTGTACGTACAGCCGGGCAATCCGCTGGGCGTTTCCGGATGGGCCGATCTGGCCAGGCCGGGAATTCGGTTCGTCAACCGGGAGCGCGGTTCGGGAGCCCGAGTGCTCGTCGATGAGCAGCTGCGCCTGCTCGGCATTCCTCCGCATAGCCTTGAACAGGATGGAAGAGTACAGAACAGCCATCTTGGAGTGGCGGCCAAGGTGGCCTCCGGCGATGCGGATGCGGGAGTCGGGATGGAGAAGGCGGCATCGATGGTAGGGAACGTAGAGTTCATCCCGCTGATCCGCGAGCGCTACGATCTGGTTGTGGTCAAAAAGCCGGAAAACTCTCCGTGGATCGGCAAGCTGATGGATATTCTTCAATCGGAAGCTTTCCGAAGGGAACTGGGCGCCATTACGGGCTGCGACAGCTCCGAGACGGGCAAGGTGTGGCTGGATTCCTGAACCGGAGTTCGGTCCGGCAGCCTTTGAC
>NZ_CBRA020000171.1:0-7240 GCF_000469945.2 Paenibacillus sp. P22
TCCAGCATGGAGGATTCTCTTTTAGCGGAGAGATCGGASATTTTACATCCCTACATTCCTACATTCCTGCATTCCTGCATTCCTACATTCCTACATTCCTGCATTCCTGCATTCCTGCATTCCTCCAACTCTATTCCCTGCTCAGCCGCCGCCTCCAAAGGCCTCAGCGCCTTGCTCCCATCCTTCTCGATCAAGCTCTTGTGAATCCAGATCGCCGCCTGGCAGCCATCGCCCATGGCGATGGAAGCCTGCTCCGAATGCGCAAGGACGTCGCCTGCAGCCCACACATGGCGGATGTTCGTCATTTTGGTGCGCGGATCCGCTTCGATATGGCGGTTCCCGTGGAGCGTGACGCCGAGCTGCGCCGCCAGTCCGGAACGCACCTCGTTGCCGCCGAAGGCGACGAAGGCCTTGCCGCCCTCGATTTCCTTGCCCGACTCCAGCACGATTCCCTGCAGCTGCTCGTCCCGGATGATCAGTCGGCGGATCGGCTCCTCCATGATTTCGACGCCCTTCTGCCGGAGCTTGTCCATGAGCTCGGGAGCGATCTCCTTCTCTTCATGGTTCACATAAACCAGATCCGGCGTCCAGTAAGTCAGGATATCCGCCATATGCGCTCCCGGATTTCCCGATCCCATGACGATCGCCCTCCGGCCCGACAGCTCGTAGCCGTCGCAATCCGGGCACACGTAGATGCTTATGCCGAGACACGGAACCAGTCCCTCGAGCGGCGGCAGCCTGTCCATGACGCCTGTCGCCAGCAGCAGCCTCCGTCCCTCGAACCGCTCTGCGGCATCCGTCTCGATGACGAACTCTTCCGCTCCGTACGCCTTCGCTGTTACGGCTTTGCCCTTGACGAATTCGACGCCGACCTTCTCCGCCTGCTCCTTGCCCGCCTGGCGCAGCTCCGGCCCGCTGACCCCGTTCTTCCAGCCGATCAGATTCTGGTAACGAAGGCAGAAGTTCGATCTCCCGTTATCGGAATCGATGACCAGCACCTTATGGTTGTAGCGGCCCAGTTGAACCGCCGCGCTCAGTCCCGCAAGTCCGCCCCCGACAATGACGACATCGTATCGCATGACTCTTTTCGTCTCCTTCCGGCATAGCTTTCTTCCTGCTATTATTACCGAAACTCAGCTGAAGCTAATCGGCATACCCGGAATTGGCCCTGCGCCCAACTTGCCTTTGAGGGTTGGATTCCGAGAGGGGGAGGAGTAGAATGGAAGATGACGGCAACGATCGGAGAACACCGCAAGCAACCGGGTATAGGAAGAATTTTGAACCCAATATAGGCTAGAACCAGGGTCCGGCCAGCCCCCAGAAAGGACTTGATACCCCTCATGGCGGATTCATTCTTATGGAAGCGCAACCTCCTTGTGTTGTGGACCGGCGTCTTTTTTTGCAGCACGGCCTACTCGATCTCCATCCCCTTCATCCCGATTTTTCTGCATAACGAGCTTGGCGTCTCGAGCCGGCTCACCCTCTGGTCCGGCTTTGCTTTCGGCATCACGTTTCTCGCGAGCGCGCTGATCGCTCCCTACTGGGGCTCCCTCTCGGACAAATACGGCAGGCGCCCGATGCTCATCCGCTCCGGCTTCGCCCTCGCGGCCTTGTACATGCTCACCTTCTTCATCCACGATCCCTATCTGTTCCTGCTGCTCCGCGTCGGCCAGGGCCTGCTCGCCGGATACGTGCCCGCGGCAATCGCGCTCGTGGCGACCAATACTCCGGAGGAGAAGACCGGCTACGCGCTCGGCATCATGGCGACCTCCGGCGCGACAGGCGGCATTCTAGGCCCGCTCATCGGCGGCATCGTCAGCCATTACATGGGCAACCGCGAAAGCTTCGTCTTTTCGGGCTGCATCGTGCTCGTCTCCGCTCTTATTGCCGTCTTTTTCGTCAAGGAGCAGAATTTCAACCGCAAGACGGTACGCTCTTCGGTCCGTCAGGATCTGAAGGAAGCCTTCTCGAACCGCGTCTTCGTCACGATGCTGGGACTGGTCGCGCTGGGAACGTTCTCCGTCATGATCTTGGAGCCATTGCTGACTGTCTATGTGATCGAGCTCGGGGCAGGCAAGAGCGACGCCACGCTGCTCTCCGGCATCATTTTCTCCGCCGTCGGCATCGCGACGCTGATCGCGGCTCCCCAGTGGGGCAAGTTCGGCTCCCGGATCGGCTATACGAACGTGCTCGTCATCGGCCTGATGGGAGGCGGAATAGGCAACCTGCTGCAGTTTTTCTCCAGCAGCTATGTCGGCTTCGGCGTGCTCCGCTTCTTTTACGGCCTCTGCTTCGCCGGCGTATATCCGGCCCTGAACGCCATGATTGTGAAAGTGACGGAGCCGGAATTCCGCGGCCGCGCCTTCGGGCTGAACCAGTCCGCTACCCAGCTCGCGACGATGCTCGGCCCGATGATCGGAGGGCTGCTGGGCGGCTGGATTCCGATCCGATACGTGTTCGTCATCAACGGACTCATGCTCGTCGGCGCAGCCATCCTCATCCGCACCCGGCATCTCGAGCGGCGGGTAACCCGGACGGCCGAGGCCCGCAGCTGACAAGAGATGCCCAAAAAAACCAGCCGTTGAGCGGCTGGTTTTTTTGGGCAAGCTCCTTAGGGTGGATTGACGTGCATGCTTCTGCTCTGCGCGTGCATGCCTTTGCTCTGTACGTTCATGCCTTTGCTCTGCCATCGGCGTGCATGGTTTTGCTTTGCCAATGGCGTGAATGCCTTTGCTCTGCACATTCATGCCTTTTGCTCTGCGCCTTGATGCTTTTCCTCTGCACGAGTGCCTCTGCCATGGCGTGCAAGCCTTTTGCTCTGCGCGTCGATACTTTACTCTGCACCGGCATTCATTCTTTTCGCGTGCTTGGGATCCACGGTTCAGTATGAACCCGCCATCTTGCCGCGAAGCTGCCCGCATTCAGCCGATCCATGCCGAAACCTACAGCAGGCCGACAAGCTCCAGGCCATGTTTGATGCCGTCCTCGGCTACATCCTTCGTCACATGCTTGGCAGCCTTCTGCACGCTCTCGATCGCATTGCCCATCGCCACGCTGTTGTGCACGAGCTGCAGCATCTCGATGTCGTTCAGCCCGTCGCCGAACGCATAGACATCCTCCGGGCGGACGCCGGCAAGCTTCACGAACGTCTCGATGCCCTTGGCCTTGGAGCCGCCGAGCGGAAGCACGTCCATCGAGAACTGATGCCAGCGGATGAAGTCCAGCTCCGGGAACGTCTCCCGGTACTTCAGCTCGTCGCCGATCGTGCAGAAGAGCAGGCACTGGTAGATCTCGCGCCCGATGTAATACTCCTTGTCCCATTCCATGACCTTGTTCTTGAGCGCCAGCGAACTCATGCTCTCGTCGATGTAGTCATGCTGCTCGATATTGGCCTTCATCGTCTCTTCGTTCATATACACGATCGGATGGTCGTTGGCCACGGCGGCATCGGTAATCCGCTGCAAATATTCCGGACGGATCGGATTGCGCACGATCACCTCGCCCTTGCGGACCGCATACTGGCCGTTGTAGCTGATGAACGACTCGATGCCGAGCTCCTCGCGGATTTCCTTGAACATGAACGGTCCGCGTCCCGTAGCGATCGCCACCTCGTGGCCCGCTTCCTGGAGCCGCCGCACGGACTCCTTGGTTGATGCCGGGATGTTCTTGTCATGGTCGAGCAGCGTTCCGTCGATATCGAAAAAGATCAGTTTGCCTGTCATGATGATTCCCCCTCTAGATTTTCTATGTCAAATGCGTTCCTCGATCCTATGCGTCCACTGCCTGAAGCGCTTCGCGCAGCCGATCGGGCAGCTCCCGGCTGCGCCGCTCGGCTGCATCCATGCAGACGCTCGTCACCTCGGCGTCGGCCCTCACGACTCCCGCGGCATCCACGAGCTCCTGCTTCAGGACATAGCTGGTCCGGCCGGCGCGCCGCGGATGCGTACGCACGGTCAGGCGGTCTCCCTGCACGCATTCCCGCCTGTAGTTGATGTTGACGTTGACCGTCACCGTCTGGATGCCCATCTCGAGGAAGGCCGAGTAATCCAGTCCCGCCCGCTCGTACCAGTCTTCCCGTCCCCACTCCAGATACTCCAGGTATTTGGCGTTGTTGACATGTCCGTTCACATCGATCTCCGTGGACCGGACGACAAGCTCAAGCTCCGAAACCATCGGAACGCCCCCTTCCTGACTACGCTTCCTTGTCCCCGACAGCCGTACGGCGGGAAGCACGCCCATTCGAAGCTGCCGCAGCCGGCTCAACCCGCGATGCAGCAAAAAATCCGCCACGAGGGACGGATTCATGTAACCGCTACCGCCGGGTCGCTTCCGCGAGCCTCGAACGGATCAGTCGGATATTTTGTTCGGCGGCGATTCTCTGCTGGAGGAGCAGGTCCTCCGAGGTCGCCGTTCCGGTGGCGAACAGGAGCGCGTCCCGGGGCTGAATGCCGTCCGCCTCGGATACTCGGCCGTTCTTGGATACCCATACACAGCTTTTCATTGCCGCATCCCTCCCAGAAATAAGCTCACCAGCCGGATCATCTGCGTGTTAGGCCCTATTATAGCATTATTCACGCTGTCTTTGTAGCGCATATAGCGGAGGTTGCTCCAGGACGGTCCCGCCGGAAAATGGAATGTCGCCACATAAGGGCCGCTGCGGACACAGTAGAAGAACTTTTGGCGGGCTTCCTTGTAGTATACGCCCTCGGCCCGGCTTCCCATGCCGTACGTGAGCGCGACATAGGAGCTCTGATCGTCCAGGGCAAAAGCCCGCACCGCCGACGTCTGTCCGCAGCAGGCGACGAAGCGCAGCTCCCCGCCCTCATGCCGGTAGAGAGACGCCCCGTTGCAGGCCTCATAATGGCCGACGGTCTCGCGGCTCCAGCTGCCATAGGCATGCTTCACCTGGCGGCCCTGCAGCCGCTGGCTCACCGTGGCCAGCCAGTCCGCCCAGCTGCCCGGAGGCTCCAGCCGAACTTGCGGCAGCAGCGCCGTCATCAGGTCGAAGCTTTGGCCGGCCTGCTCCAGCCGCAGGCTGTTGTCCATGATGGACGGCTCCAGCGGGAGCAGCAGCAGGCCGCGGCGCAGCAGATCGCTGAAGTAGCTTTTCCAGTCGATCGGAACCGCTGCCGCCAGATCCTCCACATAGATGCCGCGCTGGCGGAGGTCGTACAAGAGCAGCCAGACATAGGGATCGACATGGGCGTCCGCCTCCTCGCAGGTACGGAGAAAATCCAGCAGCCGGCCATTATCGGGATACTGGCCGGTCTCCTCGACCGAACGATCGATATAGGCATCGAGCCTGTAAGCCACCGAGGCAAAAAAGCGGGCCTTCACCTGGACGTCGGCCCAGACGAGAGCCGCGATCCCTTTGTCGAGCGCTGAGATCAGCTCCGAATGGGTCACCGTAATGCCTGAGACGGGATCGTAGGTCCCTGCCTTCGTTCCAATGAAAAGCACATAGAGGTCGGACTCCCCTACCGCTTCCAGGCATTTTTCGACCGGGTTGAGATAGGAGGGCCAAGGGCCCAGATTTTCTTCCCACATCAACGGTTCATGGCCAAGGCTCTCCAGTTCCCGGAAAGCCGTCCGCCGCAGCGGCTTCAATCCGTCCTCGCTGACGGAGCTGATGAATATTTTGGTTTTGCCCATACCGGCTTCCCTCCCGTGCGGCCGTGCAGCCAAGCTCGTTTCCTGATTGTACCATATGAAAAGAAGGGATCGAGGGACAAAAGGCGCAATCCGAGCGCGGGCTTCATACGAAGGCGGCTGGAAGAAACCCACCCCTAGCGCGGCACGGCTGCTTTCTGCGGAAACAGAAGACGGGCAGAAGGGCAAAACCATGCCGCATGGTTCCACTGGAAATGGAAAAAAGGCCAGCCGGAATAACCGGCTGGCCTGAGAGCTGGCAAATCCGAGCTGTACCGATCAGCCGATCAAGCCCTCTTGCTGCATGAACCGCTTCAGCATGACGGCCGCTTGGGCGCGGCTCGCTTTCGCCTCAGGGGCGAAGGAATCTGCGGTCATGCCGGTAAGGATGCCTGCATCGACGGCTTGCGCGACGGAGACGCGGGCCCAGCCTGCAATGCCCGCCTTGTCCTTGAAGCCGTCGAGCGAAGAGGCTGCGGAAGAAGCTGCCGAGCCTTGCGCGAATGTCATCGCGCGGCCGATCATGACCGCCATTTGCTGGCGCGAGATCGTGTCGTTCGGCTTGAAGCTGCCGTCCGAGAAGCCTTCCGCCAGCTTCGCCTTCACTGCTGCGCCGACGGCGCCGGCATGCCAGTCGCCTGCGGCGACGTCGCTGAAGGCGGCTGCCGAAGCATCCGGCGCAAGGCCGAGGGAGCGGACGAGCAGCGCTGCGAATTCCGCCCGCGTGATGCTGCCGTTCGGAGCGAACTTGCCTGCAGCCGCTCCGTTGACGACGAGCTTGGAGGCGAGCAGCTCGACATCGGACTTGGCCCAATGTCCGCTGAGGTCCGCGAACGATTTGTCCGCCGTCAATACCGTGTAGATGCTGTTGCCTGTCCGCTTGAAGCTCGCCTTGACCGTACCGTCCGCCTGTTTGGCGAAGAGCGCGGGAACGAAGCTGAACGTACCCGTCTGCGGATCATACAGCGCGACGGTCGCATGGTCTCCGTTCTGGATTCCCGTCACGACGAGCGTGCGGGACACATAAGTCGAGCCGAATTCGTTCAGCTCGACGGTCTTCCCGCCGGCTGCCGCCGACATCGAGAATCCGATCGCTCCGCCAAGCGGCGATGCGCCGATCGTCGCAGCGCTCTTCTTGATGCGGCTGTTCAGATCATCGCCCGCCGGATCGATGGCGATCTGCAGGGTGATGTCGACAGCCGGAGCGCCCAGCTGCTTCGCAATTGCTGCAAAGTCCAGCACCGACAGAGGCAGCGAATATTCGCCGTCCGCCGTCTGCAGCGATACGAGCATGCCTGCGGCCGCATCCTTCAGTGCGGAGAGCGGCAGCTCGAAGCGTACCGTTTGGCCCGGCTTGCCGTCAAACGCGATGTAGACGACAGGCGCCGCGCCATGGTTGTCCTGCTTGGCCGCCTTGGCCAGCGCGTCGGCAAGCGCAGCCGCATCCGGGGCGACGACCGTTGCCGGACGGCCTGCGCCGTCGGCCGATTCGGAGACTTTGATTTTGCTCGCGTCCACGACGACCGGAGCCGCTCCGGAGCCGATCGGCGTGATCGGCTTGCCGGCTGCAGCCGGCGGCGGTGTCGGTGCC
>NZ_CBRA020000172.1:0-9843 GCF_000469945.2 Paenibacillus sp. P22
ACGTTTATYCATGATGCTTCTTTGGAGAATGATGCATCCATCTCATCGATTTCAAAGTTGCTCGGGACAAATGTAGTCTCTGAAAGAGATATATTAGATATCCGGTAAACTCTAAATGTTCGATGATTTTCTCGATGCGGCTGCCCGACGGCCCGGCCAGACTTGACGCGATCTCCTGCCCGCAGCCCTCCTCCTCAAGATGTTGAAGGAAATCAAGCTCGGCTTCGATTTCTTCCAGCGATCTATGGCTGCTGTGGGTCAGGCGCAGAATGACGGAAACGCCTTCGGCTGTCTGCATTTCATAGATATAGTTTTCAAAATCGCCCAGCTTCTTCGGATCTCCCTGCAGTCCGAAACGACGCGCCGCATCCTCCAGCCGTTCTGTACCGAACAGCTTCTCTACCGATGCCTCCATGTTGATCCCCCTTGCCTGAATATAGGTTTCCAGTTTCTATTCCTTTGATTAGGATTAGAGGGCCGGCCTTTGATTTCCTGCCCGTTCCCTCAAATAAAATGTATACTGAAACTATTCCCGAAACGATGGAGGAGGAGTCGAACAATGGCATTTTTCGCGGTCATGCTGCCGATGCTGGATGAAGAAAAGAGCGCAAGGCTGCGGACGGAGCATCTCGCTTACCTGGAGAAGCTGGAGCAGGAGGGCCGCATCGCCGCCAGAGGAAGATTCACAGATGGATGGGGCGGCCTCGTCATTTACACGGGAGAATCGCTGCAAGAGGTCGCAACGCTCGTGGAACAGGATCCCTATGTCCTGCATCAGGCTCGCAACTATGAGATTCACCCTTGGGAAATGACCTCCCTGCATCTAAAGGTCTAGCCCCGGAACTAATTCGCCTTTTAGTTGTGCTGTCTACGGTTTCTTGACATCAACAGCATCGCTTCAGCAAGCGAAAAGCCCCCTCACCTGAACGGTGAAGGGGCTTGTTTTTGTCACGGAGCCTTTTTGGCATGGTCGATCAGGTTGATGATCAGAACCGCTGCTTGAGCCCGTGTCAGAGGCTGATCTCCATGGAATCGGTTCTTTTCGTCGCCCTGGATAAGACCGGCGATTTCCAGCGCGGCTGCATACTTGGATGCCCATGCCGGGATGGAAGAGGCGTCGGCGAAGGCCGGCTTGGAATCTGCGGCCGGAAGCCGGAGCGCTTTGGCGACCAGCACCGCGATCTCGGCGCGGGTAATCGTCTTTTTCGGCCCGAACGTGCCGTCGTCGTACCCTTTCAGCCAGCCCGCCTCCAGAGCCTGCGCGATATACCCGCGTGCGTAAGCCGGAACGGAGGAAGCATCCTTGAAGTCCAGGCTGCCGCCGGTGCTGTCCAGACCGAGCGCGCGTCCCAGCATGGTGACGAAGTCCGCGCGGGTGACGCTTCCATTCGGATGGAAGCTGCCGTCTCCGAACCCGATGATGATGTTCAGCCCGGAAGCTCTAGCGATGGCATCGCTCGCCCAGTGCTTGGAGCTGACATCATTGAACGGCAGCGGCTTGGCCGGAACGGACGTTGCGGAAGGCTCAGGCAATGCCGAAGCTGTCGGCGCAGGCGTAACGGACGGCGTCGGACTTGCGGATGGCGACGGCGTAGCTACCGGATAGGACGGGTACCACGGTGTCGGCGTCGATGCCGGCGTCGGTGTCGGCGTTGCTGTCGGTGTCGGGCTTGTTGTCGGTGTCGGGCTTGTTGTCGGTGTCGGATTTGTCGTCGGTGTCGGCGTCGGATTTGTTGTCGGTGTCGCATTAGAGGCCGGAGCTGTTTTCGCCATCAGAGGGGAACTGAAAACAGAAACCCGGATCGCTTTTCCATCCCCCCCTTTTTGGATGGCGGCAATTTCAATCGTATACGAAGTATCCGCCTCCAGGGATTTCAGCGTCCATTCCGTACCGTCAGCGTACCCCGCCCATTGGCCATTGGCAAAGATGTCGTAGCCGGTCGCTCCCGGTACGGCCTGCCATTGGAGCGGAATTTCAGTGGCGGCCGCTTTGCCGGCAGTCGGCGCTGCCGGCGCCGGCAGGCTGACCGCAGAGCTGCCTCCCGCAGGGAGGTCGGCTGCGAGCTGGTCCGACATCGTATGATTGCGGTCGGCGCTGATTTCCCAGTTCATGGCGCCGGCGATATCGATCGACCGGATATAAGCGGTTTTGTAGGCGGTCGACTCCGCATCGTCATAAGAGATGAACACGCCGGTCTTTTCATTGTACAAATAAGGAACCTTGGCGTAGTTGTTGAACACCCGCTTGAAATCCGGATTCGTCAGGTAGTTGTTTTCGAGATCGGCGATGTCGAACTTCGCATCAGCTCCCCACGTTCCAGGGATGATCGTGCTGGAGCACTGCTGGTACTCGCCGCCGCTCGCGCAGCCGCCCCAGCCCGTTCCGTAATACGGAATTCCCGCTACCAGCTTGTAATTCGGCACTCCGCCTTTCAGATGTCCTTGCAGCCCTCCGGCAGCATTGAAGCGCTTGGCCGAGGCAGCCTTGTTGTTCGGATCGTAGTAAAGCGGGGCGTTGTGGGCCGCTTCCGTCTGCCAGGTTCCGTTGTAGTCGTAGGTCATGATGTTGATGAAGTCGAGATATTGAACCGAGTTGGCATAATCGGCATTTACCGTGAAATTGTCGCCTTGGCTGGAGGCGATCGTCAGCAGATAATACTTGCCGTCTTCCTGGCCGGCGGCGTCAAGCGCCTCACGGACGGTTTTCACCAAAAGTGTGAAATTCTCCTTGTCCTGAGGTCCCCTGGCGTTGGTCGTTTCTCCGCCCTCAACCGGGTATTCCCAGTCGATGTCGAAGCCGTCGAAGCCGTAGGCGCGAAGGAACTGGACGGCGGAGCCGGCAAACGTCCTGCGGGAGATTTCATCCGCGGCGACGAGCGAGAAGTTTTTGGACCAGGACCAGCCGCCGACAGAGATGAGCGTCTTCAGGCTCGGGTTGCCGGCTTTGAGCTCCTTCAGCTCCTCGAAGCCTTGGGGATCGAATTCCGGATAGCCTTGAATGACGCCTCCATTGAACACATATCCCTGTTGCAGCTCGATGTCAGGGTTCTGGCATACGGCTCCGGTCGTGCCGGCTCCCTTCCAGCAAATATCGCCAAAAGCGTAGTTGATATGCGTAATCTGCGAGCCGTCGATATCAGCCGGACTGAACTGGCGTGCGCCCTGTGCCCAGGCGGCATAATAGGCGACGATGTTGTACTCGCGGCCCGGAACGGCCGTTGCCGGCGCGCTCGCTTCCGATTGCCACAGGCTGTTTTTGGCGACGACCGTAAAGTCGTACGCTTGGCCCTCGGTCAATCCCGTCGCCGCATAACGCGGAACCGAGCTGGTGCCGATGAGGTCGCCGTCGCGGTAGATTTCATACTCGGTCGCGCCGGCTGTCGGAGCCCAGCCTAGCGAGATCGCGGTACGGGTGCCCGATACGACCTGCACCGATTGAGGAGCGTCGAGCTGGCCCCATACGATGCGCAGGCCGTTGCTCTTGCCGGATACCCGGCGATCTTTATCCTGCGCGGCGACCTGGAAGTACACGGATTGGCCTACCGTCGGCTTGGCGATTTCGTAGGAGAACTTGCCGGCCGCTGCCCAGTCTCCTCCGAACCATTTGTTGTCCACATACACGTCGTATCCCGTAGCGAGAGGGCTCGTCGTCCATCCAAGCTCGATCGAATTGTAGGTGACGTCCGTCACGCGGAGATACTGCGGAGTCGTCAGCGGCGGCTCCGGATAGGCATTGGGATCCTCGGCGACGGTCGTTGCCGTGACCACATTGCTCTTCTCGCTCTGGGTGCCTAGCACCGGAACGGAAGTGACGTAGAAGGAATAGGTCGTCTCCGGCTCCAGGCCGCCGACGATTTTCGGGGAGAATCCGGACCAGGCCGCCCAGTTCCACTGGGTGCTGTCTCCGATTTTGTAGTAAATTTGATACCCGTTGTTAGGGTCTATTCCGGGAACTTCATCCCAAGTCAGAGTGATCGATTTTGCCTTTACATCGGTTACGGCCAGATTCTGGGGGATGTTGGGATCCTCCGCAGCGGCAGCGGGGGCAGCGGCTGCTCCGAACATGCTGATCAGGAGTGCCAAAGTGAGCAAGGAAGCAAGCGTGGAAGAAACGTTCGTTTTCAGTCGCGTGGACAATCAAGTCACCTCATCCATAATGATTTGGGCAATCATGGAATGGCTTTTCGACCTCTGTCTGGACCGGCTGACTTAGGAAAAGAGGGGTCATGCGGAAAGAGTTGAGCTGTCTGGCGGTAAGAGCTGACCTGCGAAAGGGTTGACCTGCGGAATGTGACGACTTGCGGAAAGAGCTGACTTACGGAATGTGACGACCTGCGAAAGGATCTGACTTGCGGAATGTCGACCTGCGAAAGGATCTGACTTGCGAAATGTGACGACCTGCGAAAGGATCTGACTTGCGGAATGTGCCGTTCTGCGAAAGGATCTGACATACGGAATGTAACGACCTGCGGAAGGAGCTGACTTGCGGAATGGTTTTGCGAAAGAAGTGAAGTCAATGATATCAAACCTCAATGAGAGCGCTCACCACCTCGCTGGCGATTTTTGTGCCTATCAAACTTCCCTATTCGTGGGGAATGGTCCAACACCTTTTCAAAATCTTTATTATCCGTGATATATATCATAAAAAGATCGAAAGTATCATTTTTTTAACCATAAAATTGCCGTTATTGATCATAATAATTTTCAAAACGAAAAGGGCGCAGAGACGCTGCCGCGCTTTTTGACGCCACGGGTGAAGACATCTGTTTGGCCAGCAGGCCTGGATTTGAATGAAGCATCTCGGAAATTCGTTCCGCTATGCGGCCGATTTCGAGAGCCCTTGGCTTTTTATCGGACATACGTTCCGCTATTTGGATGAATTCGAGGCTTTGGGCTTTTTATCGGACATAGGATCCGTTATTTCCTGAAAATTACCCCAATATCAATAGAGTGGAGTCTAATAACGGATCCTATGTCCGATACCTTTGAAGAGTCCATTTTTCAAGGCAAATAACGGATCCTATGTCCGATAAGCATTCAAGTAAGGAAAACGTCCAAGGCAACGGGTGCTTCCACGAAAAACGTGCTTTACAGATGCGTTCACGACAAACGCGTGCTTCCACAGCAACGGGTGCATTCATTCACTATCGGCCGGGCTACATCGTGTAACGGAAACCGTCTATGTTTCTCGAAATCCGCTTAAGGCCTGATAGTATAAAATGAATCTCCTGCAATTGTCTTGCGTCTGTCTGCGAGGCGCTTCAAACAAGCAACGGCTAAGCCTGCTCCACATTCGCCTGCTGTTTCAGAGAGAACGGCAAAGAGGCCGGAACTGGCTTCCGGCCTCTTTGGATCGGTCAGCGGATGCTGCTTCCGCGGACGATTAGATTCCTTTGTTCTTGAACATCGTTGCAATGGAGCCGCCGTAAATATTGCTGCGGATCGCTTCGGTGAACAGGCTTGCCATCGAGATGACAGTCAGCTTGTCGGAATGCCCGGAAGGCTGCAGGATGGAGTCCGTTACGACGATTTCCTTGATATGCGCATGGTCCAGCCGCTCAAGCGCATTTTGGGAGAACAGGCCGTGGGTAGCCGCCACCATAATGTCGCGCCCGCCCTTCTCGACGAGCTTGTCCACGACGTTGAGGAGCGTCTTGCCCGTATCGATGATATCTTCGATGACGATCGGCGTCTTGCCGGCCACCTCGCCGATGACATGCGTCTTCTCTTCTCCCGTGTGGCTGTCGTGATTGGTCACGACCATCGCGAACGGGGCATGCAGGTAGTTGGCAAGCTTCTCCGCCGTGGAGGCTCGACCTGCGTCCGGAGAAACGATGACCGGGTTCTCGATGTTCTTGCTGCGGATATATTCCGCCAGCTCGTCGAGCGCCGTAAGATGGTCGACCGGGAAGTTGAAAAAGCCCTGGATAGCGGCCGTATGCAGATCAAGCGGGATGATCCTGGAGGCGCCTGCCGTCTCCAGCAGATCGGCGACCAGCTTGGCGGAGATCGCCTCGCGCGGATGGCGCTTGCGCTCTTGGCGGGCGTAGCCGTAGTACGGCATGATGATGTTGATCGTCTTGGCAGAAGCCCGCTTGGCCGCGTCGATCATGATGAGCAGCTCCATGAAGTTCTCGTTGACCGGGTCCGAGAGCGACTGCACGATGAAGATATGGCAAGTGCGGATCGGCTCCTTGTAGGAGACATACAGCTCTCCGTTATCGAACTGCGACAGCTCCACCTCTCCGAGAGGAATGCCCAGCTGCTCGCTGATGCTCTTCGCAAGCGGAATATTGGAAGATCCGCTGAAAATTTTCACTTTGTCCGTCATATTGATCCCTTTCCCTCCCGCGCTTCGGCTATCATCCTTTTTATCCATTATAGCCTATCGGAGCCAAATCAACAGCCCGAAGGAGGATTAGATTCCCGCGGCTTTACGGCCCGGTCCCACGGACATCCGGCATGGGGATGGGTTCACCGCCCGACATTGCCTCTTACACAACGAAGCCCATCGCTTCCTTCACGGCTTTAAGCGTCGCCGCCGCCGCCTCCGCTGCCCGCAATGCCCCGTCTTTCAGCACCCGATCCAGCTCCTCGGAGCCGGCTATCTCCCTGTAGCTTCTCTGCAGAGGCTCCAGCTTTGCAATGACGGCCTCGGCCAGATCCTCTTTGAAGCTGCCGTACCCGACGCCCTGGTATCTGCTCTCAATGTCCCCGATCGTCATTCCGCTGAATACGGAATAGATTTCCAGAAGACTGCTGATCCCGGGCTTTCTGTCCCAGTCGCAGCGGACGACGCCCTCCGAATCCGTGACCGCCTTGGCGAATTTGCGGCGAATGTCATCCGGCTCATCCATGAGCAGAATAGAACTGCTGCGGTTGGGGTTGCTTTTGCTCATTTTTTTGGACGGATCGTCGAGTCCCATGATGCGGCTCCCGATGCCGGCGATAATCGGCTCAGGTATGGTGAACAGATTCTTCTTGAACCTGCTGTTGAAGCGGACGGCCAAGTTCCGGGCCAGCTCCAGATGCTGCTTCTGGTCATCCCCGACCGGCACATGAGTGGCTTGATAGAGAAGGATATCCGCTGCCATATAAGCCGGATAAGTGAACAAGGCGGAGCTTACCGATTCTCTTCCATCCGCCTTCTCCTTATACTGGGTCATGCGGCCAAGCTCGCCGACAGCCGTCTGCGTCTCCATGAGCCACCCAAGCTCGGCATGAGCCGGAACCTGGGATTGAAAGAATACGGCAGACCGCTTGGGATCGATCCCCGCAGCCAGGTAGAGAGCCGCAATTTCCATCGAGCGCTCCCTCAGCTCCCTGGGGTCCTGCCATACCGTTACAGCATGAAGATCCGGAATAAAGAAATAGCAATCAGCCTTCTCCTGCATGGCCACGAACTGGCTCAATGCTCCTCCGTACCCTCCGATATTGAGCTCCCCGCTTGGCTTCATTCCCGACAAGATCCGTTTCTCCATATCCCTTCGCCTCCTTGAAAATAAAAAAACACCCCGTCCCTGAAAGGGACGAAGTGTATAAACTCCGCGATACCACCCGAATTCGGCCAAGCGCCGCTGCTCTTGTCATGTCAAAACGGCTAACATGATTCCCGTGATAACGGCGGGACCTCCCGTCGGAGCCTACTGGCGGTGCCTTGCGGCTTGCGCGTTCGGGCCGAAGCGAATGGAGCCATTCGCCTGAATCCGTTGTGCCGGACCTTCCACCTGCCGCCGGCTCGCTGAGACAACTCCATCAGGGTACTCTTTCCATTCCTGGCCTTGATGTATGATTGGCGCTGCATTGTTGACGATGTATGATTTGCTTGGTACTCACATTAACAGAATATTCCAAAAAGTCAATGCGTTTCCCCCAGTCTTTCTTTAAATAGGAGCCTTCTATCCTTTCATCATTCCCTCTGCTCAACCTCTCCTAAATTATCCGCTCGGGCTCGACCGATGGGCAAAATGGGCTCCTGCCCCTATAATAAAAGGCATGATTCATTCGGGGAGGAATAAGAATGGAAATGTCTTTCGGCAAAGTCTCCTCCATTATGAGGTATCCGGTCAAATCATTTGCGGGTGAACGCCTGGATGCCTGCGAGATGGAAACCTCAGGACTCGCAGGCGATCGGATCGGAGCATTCCGCGACGAAACCAAGCAAGGATGGAACAGTTACATCACCGCCCGGCAGATTCCGGCGATGCTTTCTTATCATGCAACTGTAAAGGACGATATCCTGCATGTCGTCTCGCCGGAAGGACGAGCCCTCCGATGGGACGGAGAACTGCTGGCGGATATGCAGCGGCATTCAAAAATCGAGATGTCTATGACCGGGTACAAAGCGCCTCATCTGGAGGAACCGGGTCTCCTGGCTGTCGATGCCGCTCCCGTTCTGATCGTGACGGACGCTTCACGGCGCAAGCTCGAAGCCGCATGGGGCAAAGAGCTTGATATTCGACGCTTCCGTCCGAACCTGGTGCTCGCGATGAATGATCCTGCCTTCGACGATGCGCAGTGGATCGGCAGACGGCTCCTCATAGGAACCGCTGAGCTGCGGGTGGATTCGTTCTGCGGCCGCTGCTCGATGATCGGCCTGGAACCGGACACGCTGCAGCACGACCCGTCGCTGCACAAAACCGTAAGCCGGCAGTTCGGAAATCACTTCGGCTTATATGCTTCCGTCTCAGTGTCGGGAGCGATCCGGATCGGCGACGATGTCTATGAAATCTGAGCGCATGAAAGAAAAGGGGGACGATCCTATGGAGCTGCTGTACGAACTGGTCCATTCCAAGGTAGCCGACCCGTCGGGCTCATCCTTCGTTCGACGCTCAGCCCGGGGCATCATCGTCGACGGCGCCAAGATGCTGTTGATCTACACCGCCCGCTACGACGACTACGGCATTCCCGGCGGCGGTATCGAGCCGGGAGAAGATATGCTCTCGGGGCTGCGCCGCGAGCTGGAGGAAGAAGCCGGTGCCGCATCGGTCGAAGTTGTCCGAGAGCTCGGCCGCGTCGAGGAGCTCCGTCCCGCGCTGGAGCCGGAATACGACAATATGAGAATGATCTCCTGCTTTTACGTGTGCAGGGCCGAGACGGACTTCACCCGGATTCGCCCGGAATCCTATGAGCTTGCCAACGGCTCGCGGCCGGAGTGGGTGGAAATTGCGGAAGCCATTGCCCACAACCGCTCTGTGATGCGGCAGAAAGGTCCCCATATCGGCTTTGCGATCGAGCGGGAGACGCTCGTCATGGAGCTCGTGCAGCGGCAGATCCAGGAGGGGCTTCCGTTTTGACCGGCAGCAAGGCGCTGTTCCGCGCAATAGGCAGCCCCGCTTCGCCAGGATGCGAAGCGGGGCTCGGAATGGATGAATACGCCACATGCAATCATGCCCATTTCTTCCTTCTTTCAACTGGACATTTCTGATTCTTTGGAACTATTGTAAGCGCTATCTAATTGGAATATCAATGCATATTCCTTCAATCTTATCGGAATGAACATAGACTGCAAGGGGGGGGTAGCTGCAGGCGATGATCACTATTTTAATACACGCAAATATTTTTTTATTAAGGCTGCAACTACACTCGGTTTGCGGTTGTTATTCTAGTGTTGGACCACTACATAATGGAGGCTGATTTAGCATGTATCGTAACGTAAGGATCATCGGCATTTTCTGGAGCGTTTTTTTCGCAGCGGCCTTGATATTCGGTTCCATGAGCTCACCGTTGTCGGCAGCTTCGGCTGACGGAGCCAAAACATCGCCTCCTCCTCCGGTATTCTCCACCTTTGGTTACTACGACAGTTATACCTATCTCGCTATGGCAATGAATCTATCATATCCG
>NZ_CBRA020000173.1:0-8907 GCF_000469945.2 Paenibacillus sp. P22
AGCCGGCCTCCCGCTGGCTGCACGGCGGCGAGGCGTTCGGCGTATCCGGCGCCGCCGCGATGTACCGCCGCAGCATGATGGAGCATGTTTCCATCGAGGGCGAATTTTTCGACGAAACCTTTTTCGCCTACAAGGAGGATGTCGATGCGGCATGGAGGGCGGAGCTTCTCGGCTGGAAGTCCCTCTACGCGCCGGAGGCGAGAGCTTTGCATGCGCGAGGATGGAAGGAAGGCGGGCGCTCGGCAATCTCTCTGTTTGTGCGGAGGCATTCGTACGAGAACCGGTTCTATACCTTGATTAAAAACGAGCGAAGTCTATTGAACCTGCCCGCGGTGATCGCGATAGAAACCCTCAAAGCGGGGTATATCATAGTGAAAGAGAGAGATTTGATTCCTTGCTGGAAATCCATCTGGAACCGGATTCCGGAAATGCGGCGCAAGCGGCGCGAGCTTCGATTGAAGCCGAGGCGCCGTTGATCCCCTGGCCTGAGACAGGCGCTTCTCTCATTGCCAGCAACCTTTTGCCGCATGACGCGTCGAATAGATAGCTGGCTTTCTCCTTTTTTGGTACAATTAGTGAGATAGCTAGACTTATAGATTTGCGGTGATGAAATATGTTGAGAAGAAACCAGCGTTTTTTGACGCAAATATACATTTTGGCGGATCTGGTCTGCATGCTGGGCGTCTTTCTGATCGCCTACTGGATCAAGTTCCATAGCGGACTGCTGCCGTCCTACGAGACGATCCCGTTCAAGACCTATCTGGTCTGGAGCACGGTCTATGCGTTCGCCGCCGTGCTGATCGGATTCTATACGAGCTTCTACCAGCCCAAGCGCCGGATGAACTTCTCGCGCGACGTGCTGAAGATCTTCCAGGTGCAGTGCCTGAGCCTGCTGCTTCTTTTGAGCCTCTTGTTCATCAGCAAGGAAGTACATATTTCCAGGGAATTCCTGGCCATCTTCTTCGCCTTCAACCTGTTCGCGATGATCGTATACCGGTTCGCGGTCAAGCGTCTGCTTACCGTGTTCCGCCGGCGCGGATTCAACAAGCGCTACGTGCTGATCCTGGGGGCGGGCAGCGTCGGCCGGAGCTTCCACGACCAGCTGCGCCTTTACCCGGATCTCGGTTATGAAGTGTACGGCTTTCTGGATGACTTCCATGTGCGGCACGATGCCGAGGTGACGGCGAGTTACGGCTCGGAGCCGATCAGCCCGATCGTCGGCAAGCTGCAGGATCTGGAGCAGATGCTGGCGGACAATCCGACGATCGACGAGGTCATCATGGCGCTTCCGCTGGATGCCCACTCCAAGTACGGCTCCATCATCAAGATCTGCGAGAAGGCCGGCGTCAAAACGCTCATCATTCCCGATTACTTCGATCTGCTGCCGGCCAAGCCGTTCTTCGACAATTTCGCGGGAGTGCCGCTGATCAACATCCGCGACGTGCCGCTGGACGAGATGGGCAACCGGATCGCCAAGCGAACCTTCGACATCCTGTTCTCCTTGACGGCCATCATCCTGCTGTCCCCGGTGCTGCTCGGAATCGCCGTCGGCATCAAGCTGACTTCCCCGGGCCCGGTATTGTTCCGGCAGGAGAGGGTGGGGCTTAACCGCCGCAGCTTCCATATGCTGAAGTTCAGGTCCATGAAGGTCAGCGCCGGAGTCGCTTCCGACGTCACCTGGACGGTCAAGAACGACCCGCGGCGCACCCGCTTCGGCACGTTCCTGCGCAGCACGAGCCTTGACGAGCTTCCTCAGTTCTTCAATGTGCTGAGGGGAGAGATGAGCGTAGTCGGTCCTCGTCCGGAACGCCCCTTCTTCGTGGAGCAGTTCAAGGAAGAAGTGCCGCGCTACATGGTCAAGCATCATATCCGGCCGGGAATTACCGGCTGGGCTCAGACGAACGGCCTGCGAGGAGATACGTCCATCGACGAGCGGATCCGGCATGACCTGTTCTACATCGAGAACTGGAGCTTCTTCTTCGATATCCGCATCATTTTCAAAACCGTCGTGAAAGGACTTATCCATAAAAATGCCTATTAACAGCAGGGCCGAATCCCCGGCTGCCGGTCTGCCTTATTCGCGGGGACCGAGTGACAGGATCTCGGTCATCATTCCGACGCGCAATGCGGGTCCGGGATTCGGCGAGCTGCTGGAGCGGCTTAAACGGCAGACTCTTCCCCCTTACGAAATCATTGTCATCGATACGGAGTCATCGGACGGAACTCCCGAGACGGCTCATCGTGCAGGAGCCCGAGTCCTTGCCATCCGGCGTTCGGAATTCGATCACGGAGGCGCCAGGAATCGCGCTGCCGCGGAAGCGACGGGCTGCATCCTGCTGTTCATGACCCAGGACGCCATGCCATGCGACGACCGGCTGCTGGAGCAGCTGGCGGTGTCGCTTCACGAGGATGGCGTCGGATATGCTTACGCCCGCCAGCTGGCCAGGCCCGAAGCGGATCAGCTGGAGCGCATGTCGAGGGAATACAACTATCCTCCGGAATCCCGGCAGAAGGGGAGGGAGGATCTGGGCGTGCTCGGCATCAAAACCTTCTTCTGCTCCAACGTCTGCTCGGCGATCCGCCGAGGCATGTTCACGGAGATGGGCGGCTTCCAGGAGCCGACACACTTCAACGAAGATCTATTCATGGCGGCAAAGCTCGTCCTTAAGGGCTACCGGATCGCTTACAATGCCGAAGCCCGCGTCGTGCATTCCCATGAATACACGCCGCTGCAGCAGTTCAAGCGGTTTTACGACAATGGCGTCTCCATGGCGGAGCAGTCCTGGATACTCCCTTACGCCTCCGTCGGCAAGGAGGGGGCCGGACTGGTCAAGGCCCAGCTCAAGTCGCTGGCGGGAGACGGCCAGTGGCTGCGGATTCCCCGCCTTGCGGCGGAAAATGCGGCCAAGCTGATCGGCTATAAGCTGGGCATCCACCACAAGCGGCTGCCGCTCAGGCTTCAGCGCAAGTTCAGCATGTATCGCCCGTAGCCGGACTTCGGTCCGCTTGCGGGCCTTCTTCTTATTTTGGAGGGACATCGAATGGAACAGCGGGCAGTAAGGCATGCCGAAGAAAGAATACGCACGGAGCTGCTGCCTGGGCTGAAGCTCGAAAGCGGGAGCTTGCGCCATCCGGTGCAGGCGCTGGATATTCCTCCGGGCTGGGAGCTGCTCGGCTGCGGCAACTATGCCGCGGTGCTGGCTCATCCGGAGCTCGAAGGGCTGGCGGTCAAGGTTTATGCCCCGGACCGGGAAGGCTGGGAGGATGAGGTCGAGGTATACCGCAAGCTGGGGGAGCATCCTGCCTATGGCCGATGTTATGCATCCGGCCAGCATGAAGGCACCCGGTACTTGCTGCTGAAGCGATTGCGCGGAGTGACGCTCTACCGAAGCCTGCTGGAGGGGCTTGTCATACCGGAGCAGGCGATTGCCGACGTGGACGAAGCGCTCGCCTACGCAGCCTCGAGAGGACTGAACCCTCATGATGTCCATGGGAAAAATGTGATGGTTAGCGACGGAAGGGGGATCGTCGTCGACGTATCCGATTTCTTGAAGCCGGAGCCCTGCAGCATGTGGACGGATTTGAAAAAAGCCTACTATGCTCTTTACCGGCCTTTATTCGCCAAGCCGGATCGCTCGCTGCGCATCCCGCCCTGGATGATGAACGGAATCCGCCTCGGCTATCGCCTGGTCAGGGGGCAATCGGGCCGCCGCCCGAAGGGAGCTCCGTCCAGACGGTCCCCCCAGGGGCCGCCGCCCGAATAGGGGCGGCATGACCTTGCGGACTGCGGCGGATACCGGCCTGAGCCGGCATCAATGGCCTTCGTCGCCGAAGGCCTCCGCCAGCCGGCGGGCCCGTTCCGCTTCGCCGCGGCGGACAAGCAGGCGCAGGCTGCCGGCTTCCTCGCTCAGCTTGGTCTTCACTCCATGATCCTTGAGATAGGCTTGCAAGCGGTACAGCCTGTCAGCTCTGATGCTGCTCTCCGACTTGGCGAGAACCCATCCTTTGCCTGCCTTGATGCTGGCAAAAACAATGGCTCCCACAACCAGCACGACAATTGCGGCCCATACGAACGCCATCCCGACACCACCCTCGTTAAGTTAGGATGCTTTCGTGGTTATTCTATTCCTGTGCGGCTGTCGGGCATGACAGGAAATGTACGTTTTGCGGAAAGGAGAAGGGAAGCGATGATCACGATAGGACTCGCGGGCTGGGGGGATCACGACAAGCTCTATCCGACCAGGGAAAGCGCACGGAACAAGCTCCACACCTACGGAGAGCTGTTTGGAACCGTGGAGGTGGACAGCAGCTTTTATGCCGTGCAGCCCAAGCGGAATATGGAGAAATGGACGGCGGACACTCCGGATGCGTTCCGCTTCGTCGTCAAGGCATACCAGGGCATGACCGGCCATTCCCGCGGCAAGATTCCGTATCCGGACGAGGACGCGATGTTCGCCGATTTCAAGCTTGCGCTGACGCCGATGCTAGAGAGCGGCAAGCTTGACTGCGTTCTGTTCCAATATCCGCCCTGGTTCGACTGCACGAGGGAGAACGTCGCTGTGCTTCGCGAAGCCAAAGCCCGCATGGAAGGAGTGCCATGCGCGCTGGAATTCCGGCATCAGAGCTGGTTCGTTCCGGGGATGAGGGAGAAGACGCTTGCTTTCATGCGGGATCAAGGCTGGTATCATTCCGTCTGCGACGAGCCGCAGGCGGGGGAAGGCTCGGTGCCGATCGTCGAGGAAGCGACGGACAGCGGCTTCACGCTGGTCCGTCTGCACGGGCGCAATGTCTCCGGCTGGCATTCCTCCGGCCGCCCGAACTGGCGGGAGGTCCGCTATTTGTACCGGTACAGCACGGAGGAGCTGGAGGAATGGGCCGAACGGCTGACGAGGCTGGAGAGGCAGTCGGAGCGGGTTGCGGTCATCTTCAACAACAACTCCGGCGGCGACGCGGCGGACAATGCCAGGGAGCTCATGACCCTGCTGGGGCAGCCGCTCCCTGCCCTTCCCGCCGATGCTGCCAGGGAAGCGGATCCGGATGTGGAGCAATTGGAGCTGTTTTGACAGCGCAAATAAGGAAAGATGCCGATTCTGATTTCCCGGCGGGGAAATGCAGGATCGGTTTTTTCGTGATATGGATTTTACCGACAGGATCAGCTCGTTCATGGGGGCGGGAGAAATAAAAGACATCGTTCCGTATGAGTTCGGCAGCGATTGAAAATCTAAAGGTAGAAATCAGGAGAGCGTTTCATGGTATCATAGCTGTTAGCTTGTGGAATAGAAATCAACCTAACAACCTAACAGATGGGCGGGTTCAACAATATGAATGCCAAAGTGACGATGCAGGATATTGCCGACCATGTCGGGATGTCGAAGTTCGCCGTATCCAAAGCCCTGTCCGGCAAGGGGGGGCGTCAAGCCCGAGACGAGGGACCGGATCGTACAGGCGGCCATCCAGCTCGGGTACAAGTTCCCCGCGCGGGACGCGGCTGCCGCGGACGTCATCCAGGCGCCGGTCTATGAGGGCAAGTCCGTCAACATCAACAAGCAAGTGATCATCCTCGTCCCGAACGTCCGCTTCCAGACCCGGCAGTCGTACTACTGGGGACGCATCATCGAAGGCGCCCAGGAGGAGCTGGACGAGCGGGGAATCGGCTCGATGCTGGTGACGGAGCAGATTACGAGCCAGTTCTCCACGATGATCAATCCCAGAGGGGTGATGGGGCTGATCGGGGTCGGTCTCATCTCCTATCCAAGCCTGCTGGAGATCCGCAATCTCGGCATTCCGATGGTGCTGATCGACCACGAGGAGCCGCTCATCCCGACGGATGTGCTGTCGATGAACAACTTCGAATGGATGAGGCGCATCGTCCATTATGTGATCGGCCTCGGACACCGGAACCTGCAGTTCGTCGGCAATCTGTCTTATTCGCGGAGCTTCTACGACCGCTGGTTCGGCTTCCGCTCCATGCTGGAGGAGCATGGGCTGGACGCGTCGGACCAGCATGACGGGCTGCTGACCGTGCGGGGACATAACCGTTCGGAAATGACGGAAGCGCTGGAGCCGATGCTGCAGGAGCTGGCGAGGGAAGGCAGGATGCCGACCGCATTTTCGTGCGCCAACGACTCCATCGCCATGTGCGTCATGACGCTGCTGGCCCGGATGGGGATTTCCGTGCCGGGAGACGTGTCGGTCACCGGATTCGACGACATTCAGGATGCCGCCCTCTCGAGTCCGACGCTGACGACGGTGCATGTGCACAAGCACGGCATGGGACGGCGGGCCGTCGAGGCGCTGCTGCGCCGAGCCGAGCAGCCGGCGAACCCCGTGGAGAAGGTGCTGCTGACCGGCGAGCTGGTCATCCGCCGCTCGACGGCGGCATCTCCAAGGTTATGAGAGGCTTGCTTGGCCGCTTGAAGCTCCGGCTCGATCCCCTCTGGCATCGGATGGAGGCCAGGCTGTTCATCGTATACGTGTTTGTCGTGCTGCTGCCGATCGCGGTCATTACGTATGTATCCGCATCCCATAATTTCCGCACGATCGAGAACAATACGATTACGTTCGCGTCCCAGATTTCCGGCAAAATGATGAACTCGCTGGACGACTACATCCACGATATGAAGCAGATTTCCATCATCCCGGCGTATCTCGACGAAATTCAGAGCGGACTTGAGCAGTCCAACCTTTTTTATGAAAACCACCGGGGGGAAAATCCGGACAGCGATCCTTCCTATCAGTGGGAGGAACGGAGCTTCAAGCTGAAAATCCAGCGCGAAATCGAAAGCAGCATCTATTTCATGAACAACCTCAAGGAAGGGTCCAGCAACGTGTACCTGTTCGACAAGCTGGGCAATCCCTATACCGCGGTCAAGAGCGGCGGCGTGCGCAACGACCTGCGCGAAACTTACTCCCGCTGGAAGCAGCTCGCGCAGGCGCGGAACGGAACTCCTGTGCTGGTCAGCACGCAGGCGGTGACAAGCAATTCGCACAACAAGCAATATGTGTTCACGGTCGTCCGGGACATCATCACGACCTCCTTCAACTCGGTCGGCCTCATCGCCGTCGACGCCAACATCGGGGTCATCGAAAACATGGTGACGGATCTCGACGAAGCGACCCGGGGCACGACGATCATCGCCGATGAAGAGGGCAACATCATTTACGACAGCGAGCGCCAGTTCCTGGCCCAGAACCTCGGGCAGACGCCGCTGCTGAAGCAAGCGAAGGGGGCATCGGGAAGCTTCCGGACGAAAGTGGCCGGGGAGGAGAACCTCGTCATCTACCGGCAGTCTCCCGAGACGGGCTGGAAGCTGCTCATTACCGTCCCGCAAAAGCATCTGGTGGAGGATGCGGCGCGCAACCGCATGTACAGCTTGGCCGCAGCCGGGCTGTCCATGGCCGCTGCGCTCGTTATTACCCTGATTCTGATCCTGGCTCTGACCAAGCCGCTTCGTTCCATCATCGGCCTGATGCGGCAAGTGCAGGGAGGAAACTTCGACGTCCAGTTTCCGGTCAAGCGCCGCGACGAGGCCGGCATGGTCGGACACGCCTTCAACCGCATGGTCGCGAGAATCCGCGAGCTGATCGACAACATCTACCGGATCGAGAAGCGCCGGACGGAGGCGCAGCTGGAGAACCTGCAGCGGCAGATCAACCCGCATTTCATCTACAATACGCTGGAGTCGATCCGCATGACGGCGATTCTCAACGACGACGCGGAGGTAAGCCGCATGGTGCAGCTGCTCGGCGAGCAGCTGCGGTACAGTCTCCATGCGGGAGACAACCTGGTATCCGTCGCCAGGGAGTGGGAGCATCTCGAGCAGTATATCGAGCTGATGAACCACCGCTACGGAGCCCGATTCAGGCTGAGCATCTCGCCGGAGGCCCGGCATGCCGACACGAGCGTCATGAAGCTGATCTTCCAGCCGATCGTGGAAAATGCGGTGCTGCACGGCTTCGACGACGAACGGGAATGGCTGAACATCTCGATCGAGACGCGCGTGGACGGTCCCGACCGCCTGTTCATCATCTGCGATGACGGCCGGGGTCTTGCGGAGGAGGAGCTGGAGCTTGTACGCAGCCGTCTGCAGCCGGGGGAGCCGGAGGGCGAGCCTGACCCGTACGCGGGAGGAATCGGCCTGCGCAACGTGCAGGAGCGGCTGCAGCTGCGTTACGGACCATCCAGCGGACTTAAAGTGGACGGAGAGCCGTCCAATGGAACTTGCGTCACCATGAGAATTCCGGATACGGCGCATCTGGCGCCGGACAGCGGAGCCGGAAGAGGGGAGGAGGAAGGACCATGATCAAAGTAGCCGTCGTAGACGACGAGGAGAAGATCCGTCTTGGCTTGGCGAAGATCATCGAGCGGACCAATCCCGCTTACAGCGTTGTCGGCGTCTGGGGGAGCGCGAGGGAAGCGCTCAGCAGGCTGGAGGAATCCGGAGCGGATCTGCTCATCACCGACATCCGCATGCCGCAGATGGACGGCCTCCAGCTGGCCGCGGAGCTGCGCAGCCGGGGAAGCGCCGTTCATATCGCCATCCTGAGCGGCCACAACGACTTCAATTATGCGCGCGAAGCTCTTCGCTGCGGCGTGGAGGACTATCTGCTCAAGCCCGTCAATCAGGAGGAGCTGGAGCGGCTGCTCGAAAGGGTGGAGGGCAAGGTCGGCGAGCAGCGCGGACGGCAGCCTTTCCAGCCGGAATCGCTGCTGGAGCTTATGCTGTCCGCAGATTCGTCGCGGATTCCTCGTCCGGTATGGCAGTCGGCATGCGACCAGCTCGACGAGCTGCCGCTGATCCGGGGCCTGTATGCGTTCATGGTGCTGCATGTCCTTCCTGAGCTGGACGGGGAGGAGCTGCGCCGGGCCGCGGCCGAGCTGCGCCGGGACAGCCTCGCCCTCGTCAG